>CAIZMD010000690.1 GCA_903933995.1 uncultured Bacteroidota bacterium | reverse complement strand
AGCATTTAAATGAAATCAAACGTTTTCAGTGTGAAGTCTATTTAAAGGGTCAATTGCAATTGAGAAATTATCCTAAGAAGTTTATGGGTAAAACGGTTGATTTTGAAGACGGGGATACTAGTAAAAAGAAAATGATTTTCTTGTCCGAATCAGTTGTGAGATATTCTGTTCAAGAACCTCTTTCTAGAAAAACAGAAGTGCTATCTTCAAAAGTAGGTGGTCAAAGTGATGGGTTTGGTTTTGCTAATCCACAAATTATTTCATTTTATGAGAACATTGTTTCCTTAGGTAGGGGGCTCAATCCAAGAGGTTTTGTTTCTCCCATTGCCAATAATGCATTGTCTTTTTACAAATACCATTTTGAAGGAACATTTTTTGAAAATGGAAAAGAGATTAGTAGAATTAAAGTAATCCCTAAAAGAAAATTTGAACCATTGTTTTCTGGGTATATCAATATTGTGGAGGACGAATGGAGACTTCAAGCAGTTCAAGTGAAATTATTAAAAGAACAAGGAATGCAACTCTTGGATACATTGGTATTAGAGCAATTGTATGTTCCTATTTCTAATAAGGCCTGGGTGATTAAGTCTCAAGTTTTGTATCCTTCAGGAAAAATATTGGGTTTTGATTTTTTTGGGAATTTCTTACAGGTCTACGATAAGTTTGATTTAAATCCTTCATTCAAACGTAAATTTTTTGACAATACCATTCTTAAATTTGAAGATAGTGCCAATAAAAAGTCTATGGCTTATTGGGATAGTATTAGGCCAATTCCATTGGTTTTAGAAGAGCAGAAAACCTATAAGAAATTAGACAGTTTAGAAGAAGTTAGAAAGGATCCTCATTATTTGGATTCGCTTGATAAAAGAAGAAACAAGTTTGGGGTGATGGGACTTCTTTTAACAGGACTTGATTTTGGTCATACCAAGAATAAGTCTTCGTTTAGTATTAATCCATTGATTAGAAGTCTTTATTACAACACTGTTGAGGGTGGCGTACTACAATTATCAATGAATTATAACAAAGGATATAAAGGGAGAGAATCCATTTCAATTAGTCCTGTGATAAGATATGGAATGGCCAATCAACATTGGAATGGGTCATTGGCCTTTAATTATACTTATGGCAAGAAGTATCGTAAAAGCCTTTCTATTTCTGGTGGATCAGATGTGTTTCAGTTTAATAATGCAGCACCAATATTGCCCATCCTTAACAGTTTTGTGACATTGAGGAATGAATTTAATTACATGAAAATTTATGAGGCAGGGTTTTTCAAAATGAGGTTTGATGCGGATGCGGGTAATGGGTTGAATGTTGCTGCAGAATTTCAATTTCAAAATAGAAGACCTCTTGAGAACTTACCTGATTTACCAAGATGGAAAGACTATCCTAATAGGGATTTTACACCCAATTATCCAACAGAAATTACCAATACCAATATGATTGCCAATAAGGCAAGTCTATTGACTTTATCAATGCGTTGGAGACCAGGGGCTAGGTATATTGAGTTCCCTGATCAGAAAATCAATATAGGATCAAGGTATCCCATATTTAATGCTAGTATCACAACTGGTATTGAAGGTTTATTGGGCAGTGATGTACATTATACCAAGTGGCGTTTTAGTATCAGTGATAATTTAAATCTGAAATTGGCAGGAAGGTTAAATTATAATTTTGCTGTTGCAGGATTCCTCAATGATCAAAAAACTTTTATTCCAGATTATTTGCATTATCAAGGAAACCAACTTTTTTTAGCCAGCAACTTTCTGAATAGTTTTCAATTGGCCCCATATTATCAATATAGTAATAAGGCTAATTTCAATGCCAGTGGCCATATAGAGTATCATTTAAATGGATTGCTAACCAATAAGATTCCGGGCTTTAAAAAATTGAATTGGTTTTTTGTTACTGGTGCTAGTGCATTGCATATTGCTCCTGATCAACAATACCTTGAAGCTTATTTTGGCATAGAAAACATTTTCAAAGTCATTAGGATTGACTTTGTTCAAGGGTTTGAAAAATCTGGGGCTAAACCTACTGGCTTTAGATTGACGTTGCCCCTGCTTTCCAGGTAAAACTACATCCGTTAGCTTTTTTATGGCGTTTTAGTATCTTTGTTCATATTTTGGCTGCCCTGCAAGCAGCTCCTTTTTAAAATGGAACATCTTTTCGGAGATGTCTAAAATTTTTGAGATGCCAGTACTACACAACCGCGTAAACAACGAGGAGCTAAAACAGCACCTCATGGAGGAAACTGAACCCAGAACTACCATCAGTTTTTACCAGTATTTTCCTATTGCCAATCCTTTGGAGTACCGTAATATGCTGTATAAGGCATTAAATGCCCTCAAGGTTTTTGGTAGAATTTATGTTGCCAAAGAAGGAATCAATGCTCAAATCAGTGTTCCAAGTTCCAATTTTGAAGCTTTTCAATCCTTTTTATACAGTTTAGATTACCTAAATGGGTTAAGACTCAATATTGCCGTTGATGATGACGGAAAGAGTTTCTGGGTGTTGAAAATTAAAGTACGAGAAAAGATAGTGGCGGATGGAATTGATGACCCAAGTTTTAGTATGGAAAACAAGGGCAAGTATGTGAATGCCGCCCAAATGAACGCTCTTATAGAACAGCCCAATACTATTTTAATAGATATGCGCAATCACTATGAGTATGAAGTGGGGCATTTTGAAAATGCATTGGAAGTACCATCTGATACTTTTAGGGAACAATTGCCTATGACAATTGATATGATCAAGGGGAATGAAGACAAAAATATTGTCATGTATTGTACTGGTGGAATCAGGTGTGAAAAAGCCAGCGCTTATTTAAAACACCAGGGTTTTAATAATGTATTTCATCTGGAAGGTGGTATTATCAATTATGCCAAACAAGCTAAGGAAATGGGATTGACCCCCAAATTTATAGGTAAGAATTTTGTATTTGATAACCGATTGGGAGAAAGAATCACCAATGATATCATTGCCCAATGTCATCTTTGTGGTGCTGTTTGCGACACACATACCAATTGCGCCAATAATGGCTGTCACCTGTTATTTATTCAGTGCCCCAGTTGTGCTGAAAAGTTTCAAGGTTGTTGTAGTGAGCCATGCAAAGAAACCCTGCTTTTGCCTATTGAAAGGCAAAAAGCCATACGTCAAGGCTTGAGCCATGGTCAGCATATATTCAATAAAAGCAGGCAAAGAATGCGTTTTAAAGAAGATTAATCAAGGTGTTTTTAATGCGGCCCCATTTATATATTTTCTGTTAGGCTTTTTCTAAGGTTAGTTATATTGCATGTATTCCAATGAATAGACTGATAGGGTTCATATTGTTATCGTGTATGCTTATTTATACTGGCGGGTATCAACTAATTTCTGCTTGTTATAGATTGCAAATTCATGCACAGATGGCAAACTTTATCAAATTACAACCTACTGATAAAACCATTACCCAACTTTCATTTAAAACAAATAAGGGTAAAATTCAAGACGATTCATTTGTTTGGCGGGAGGAAAATAGAGAGTTTACATATCAAGGTTACATGTATGATATTATCAGCATGGTAGAAACCGATACTAGTATTGCTATTCAATGTTATTTTGATAAAAATGAAACGGAACTTGAACAAAATCTTGTTCAATTAGAGCAGCATAAAAGCACTGCAAATTCTGGGGCAAGCTTGGCATTTCATAAACTTATAACAACAGTCTTTTTGCCAATAGATACCATTACATTATTTGATAAAATAGATCATAAAGTTTCCATTTTTAAAGTATACCAAGAGGAATTGCTATTTCGCAATTCAGATATTACAATGCCCCCTCCTGATGATAAAGCATGTTGAGCTTTAAACATTCTTTTTCATTAAAAAAATCAAAATGAACTTGAAATTCATATTGATGGTTATGGGCATTTCCATAACCTATTATACTATTGCGCAGGTTAGACCATTGCAGGATACTATTCAAACCGAACCTGTTAGTTTGGGAGAAGTAGTTGTCTTTGCCAATAAATTTCCTGAAAAACTAAGGTTTGTAACCCAGTCCATTAGAGTGATTAGAGATAAAAATGCATTGAATAATCAACCTAATGCAGGAGACGTTTTATTAAATAGTGGTGCCGTATTTGTTCAAAAAAGCCAACAAGGGGGTAGTAGTCCAGTGATTCGTGGTTTTGAAGCAAGTAGGGTGTTGCTAATGGTAGATGGGGTGAGAATGAATAATGCCATTTATAGGTCAGGTCATTTGCAAAACATTATTACGGTTGATAATACCATTTTAGATAGAATGGAAGTGATTTATGGACCATCATCTACTTTGTATGGCAGTGATGCGTTGGGTGGGGTTGTAAGCATGTACTCTAAAAATCCAATCCTATCAAAGTCTGACAAAACAAATGTTTCTGGAAATGCATTAGTAAGGTATGCTACGGCAACTCAAGAAGCTAGGGGACATGTTGATTTTAATATAGCATCCAAACAATGGGCTTCATTCACTTCTATTACTTATGGTGTTTTTGGAGACGTGGTTCAAGGAAAACAAAGACAATCTGCTTATCCTAGTTTTGGCTTAAAACCCTTTTATGTTCAAAGAGTAGGGAATACAGATAGTGCTTTTGTAAACCCAGACCCTAATAAGCAAATTGCTAGTGACTACAAACAAGTTGATTTTGCCCAAAAAATATTATTTCAACCTTCGGATAATATGCAGCACTTGTTAAATATTCAAATTGGGAATAGTAGTAATGTACAGCGATATGATAGGTTAACAGAAACTACTAGTGGGGTGCCAGTTTATGCTGAATGGTATTATGGTCCACAGGTTAAACAACTGCTATCTTATCAGTTTTCTGCTACCAAATTGACTGGTTTTTTTCAAGATTTGAAAGTAATTACTAGTTATCAAAACATTGAAGAAAGTAGGATTACTAGACGCTTCAAAAATAATAACCGTGATTCAAGATGGGAGCGAGTGAATGTTTGGGGATTCAATATGGATGCAAAACACAAATCTGGCAAAAATGAATTGCATATTGGTTTGGAATCTTATACCAATTATGTTAGTTCAACTGCAGAACGAATGAATCTGCAAACTGGAGCACTGAGCAGAATAACTACAAGGTATAGTGATGGTCCTACTAAAATGGGTTCAAATGCTATTTATGCACAACATACCTTTAAAATCAATGATTCCTGGACCTTAAATGATGGACTCCGTTTCAATCTAGTAAGATTAGATGCCAGATTTGTAGATACTAGTTTAATGCATTTTCCTTTTGTAAGAGCAGAACAACAACATGCAGCAGTTACTGGCAATCTTGGTTTAGTGTATGCCAGTCCTAAAAATTTCAGACTAGCTTTTTTATTAAGTAGTGGATTTAGGTCTCCCAATGTGGATGACTTAACCAAGGTTTTTGATACAAGAACCGGTTATGTTGTGGTACCAAATAAGGACCTGAAACCAGAGTATACCTATAATGCGGAAATTAATTTCAATAAATACGGTGAGCACTTTAATTATGGCGGGTCAGTTTTTTATACATGGTTCAGAAATGCTATTGTGGTTGACAAATTTCAATTCAATAGCCAAGATAGTATATTCTATCAGGGTGTAAAAAGTGCTGTTTTTGCGCCTCAAAATAAGGCTAGTGCAATTGTTCTTGGATTTAGTGTTAATGCAACATATAAAATAAACAAGCAGAATAGTTTTGAAGCTGTTTACACCTACACCAAAGGAACCTATACCAATGCAGGATTGTCAATGCCCTTAGATCATATTCCTCCAATATTTGGTAGAGTAGGGTTTAAACATGAAAGCTCAAAATGGTTAGGGGAATTTTATAGCTTGTTTAATGGTTGGAAAAAAATTGAAGACTATCATCCAAATGGAGAAGATAACCAACAATACGCCACTGTAGATGGCATGCCTTCTTGGTTTACGTTGAATATGAGGGGGCAAGTTAATCTTGGAAACAATCTATCGGCTCAGGTACAAATTGAAAATTTGCTTGATCGTAATTACAGATATTTTGCAAGTGGTATTTCTGCACCAGGTAGAAATTTCATATTTAGTTTAAAAGCTTCTTTCTAAAAAGAGAAACATAAAAAAAGGGGTGAATTACACCCCTTTTTTTATACAGTAATCTGCGCCAATGCTTCTGTGACTTTTTGAACTATCGATTCATCATCTATTGTTTCAGGAATAAAAGATGTACCACTCACTTTTTCAAAAAGCTCAATATAACGTTTACTAATCGTGTCTATCCATTCGTTGGTCATTTCAGGAACAGTTTGTCCTTCTTTTCCCATGAAATTATTTGCAATCAACCATTCTCTTACAAATTCTTTGCTAAGTTGTTTTTGTTTTTCTCCTGATGCCTGTCTTGCTTCAAATCCATCGGCATAAAAATACCTTGATGAATCAGGGGTATGCACTTCATCCATTAAATAAATGGTATCTCCAATTTTCCCAAATTCATATTTGGTATCAGCCAAAATCAATCCTTTATCTGCTGCAATTTGTTTGCCTCTTTCAAATAAACCCAACGCATATTTTTCCAAAATGGACCATTCGGTTGGGGTAGCTAAACCACTTGCTAATATTTCTTTTGGAGAAATATCTTCATCGTGACCTGCATCTGCCTTGGTAGAAGGGGTGATTATTGGGTTAGGGAAGAAATCATTTTCTTTTAATCCATCAGGCATGATGGCTCCACAAAGTTCCCTTTTGCCTGTTTGATAGGTTCTCCAAGCATGACCTACAAGGTTACCCCTCACCACCATTTCAATTTTAAAAGGGGTACATTTTTTTCCAATTGATACGTTAGGGGCGGGGGTAGATATAAGCCAATTTGGGCATATATCTTTGGTTGCATCCAGCATTATGGCTGCAATTTGGTTCAAAACCTGCCCTTTATAGGGAATTGGTTTAGGAAGTATGACGTCAAAAGCCGAAATACGGTTACTAGCAATCATTACTAATAAATCGTTATGTATACTATAAACATCCCTCACTTTTCCGTGATAGATAGCGTTTTGGCCTGGAAATTGAAAATTATGCATAAACAAAAATAACCTTCAATTTCTAAAATCACTTGAAGCACAGCTGTTTTTCTCAACAGATTCAAGCCTTTTGTGGACAAATTAAATTTTTGCAGAAAACTAACAATTGCTACTTTTATCAAAACCATCTAATAAAACTTGCTATTATGAGAAGATTCTTCACGAATTGCGTGTTAGTGATTTTGGCTTTGGGCTTATCGATTAGTTCATTTGCTCAAAATTCTACTACTGTAAAGGGTAGTGTCAAAAACGCTAAATCCAAAGAAGCGGTTTCTGCCGTTTCTGTCACTGTAAAAGGTGGTACAACAGGTACATTTACCGATGACAAGGGTAATTTTAAATTAACAACCGTTCAAAAATTGCCAATAACAGTAATTATTTCTTCTGTTGGTTATACCAATAAAGAAGTAGTTGTAAAGTCAGCTGATCAAGTGGTTGATGTAGAATTGGAAGCAGCATTTACTTTGGGAGACGAAGTAGTTGTTGCAGCATCAAGGGTTCCAGAAAGAATTTTGGAATCACCGGTGTCTATTGAAAGAATTGGTCAGAGTGCCATTCGTCAAACACCAGCTACAAACTATTATGACATGATCACCAACTTGAAAGGGGTAGACGTGGTAACAGCCAGTCTTACTTTTAAAAGTATTGGTACACGTGGTTTTAATAGTAGTGGTAACACCCGTTTAAACCAGATTGTAGACGGAATGGATAACCAAGCTCCTGGTTTGAATTTTTCTGTAGGTAATATTATTGGATTAACCGAATTGGATGTAGACAATATTGAATTGTTGCCAGGTGCTTCTTCTGCATTGTATGGACCAGGTGGTATGAATGGTACTGTTTTGATCAACAGTAAAAACCCATTCAAATACCAAGGTTTGAGTTTTCAAATTAAACAAGGTATGAACCATGTTGATAATTATCAGCGTCAGGCTTCTCCTTTTTATGACTGGTCAGTAAGATTTGCTGACAAGGTTTCAGATAAATTTGCTTACAAATTTGGCGCTCAATTTACCCAGGCTCAAGACTGGTTGGCTAACCAAACTGAAAACTATTCTCGTTTGTCTAGTGCTGCTAATCCAAATGGTAATGTAATTCCAGGTTGGAGAAGTTCTGATCCAAACTATGATGGTGTAAACGTTTATGGAGACGAAACCAATCAGAATATTGGAAGCATTGCTAACTCAGTATTAGCGGGTTTTCCAGCAGCTGTTGTAGGAGCTTCAAATGCTTTCTTAGCTGCTAACCCTACTGCAAAATTAGCTCAGTTAAATAGTTTTCTTACAACCATTGGTGCTGGTGCAATTGTAGCAGGTGGTGGCTCTCCATTTATCTATGGACAAGCACCAAGTCGCAATTACTTTAAAAATCAATTTGTAAGCCGTACTGGTTTTGATGAGAAGGATGTAATTGATCCAACAACCATGAACTTCAAATTGTCTGGTGGTTTGTATTACAAATTAACAGACAAGTTAGAAGCTTCCTTTACCGCTAACTGGGGTACTGGTACAACTGTTTATACTGGTGCTGACCGTTATTCTATTAAGGACTTCAAAATGGGTCAATACAAATTGGAATTAAAATCTAAAAACTGGTATTTACGTGGTTATACAACTTCAGAGAATTCTGGAAATTCTTATGTTACTACTACCACTACTCGTTTGTTTAATGAAGCTTGGAAAAGTAGTACTGCTTGGTATCCACAATACATGGCTGCCTATATTACTGCAGTAGACGCTGGTGCTCCAACTAATATAGCTGCACATAATGCAGCAAGAGATTTTGCTGATCAAGGAAAACCAACTGGCTCTGTTTTATACAATCCAATGTTCCAAAAAGTAGCACAAACACCCATCTCTAAAGGTGGTGGTTTGTTCTTAGACAGAACTAAGGTTTATACTGTGGAAGGTCAATACAATTTGACTGAAGCACTAGGTTTGGCTAAATCAGGTACTGACTTGTTAATTGGTGGATCTTGGAGACAATATGTATTGAATTCTCAAGGAACCATTTTTGCTGATACAGCTGGTACCATAAAGATTAATGAAACTGGTGCTTATGCACAATTGTCTCAGAAATTGTTTGGAGATATCTTGAAATTAACACTTTCTGGTAGGTATGATAAGAATACCAACTTTAAAGGACGTTTCACTCCAAGGGCATCTGCCGTAGTTAAGCTTGTGAAAGATCATAACCTGCGTTTGTCTTTCCAATCTGCTTACCGTTTCCCAACTACCCAGAATCAGTGGATCAACCTGAGCACTGCTACTGGCCGATTGATGGGAGGTTTACCACAATTGAGAGACTTCTTCAATTTCGCTGGCAACAAAGCCTATACCTTGGCTAGTGTAACGGCTTTTGGTACTGCTTTGCAAACTACTGGTGTTCCTAATCCTGCTTTATTGGTAGAGCAGCAGTTTGGTGAATTTAAACCTGAATCAAGTACTTCATTTGAAGTTGGTTACAAAGGTTTAATAGCTAAGAAATTGTTGATAGATGTGTATGCTTATTGGGCTAGATACAAAGACTTTTTGGGTGGTGTAACTGTTATTCAATCTAATAATGGTTCTCCTGCAGGTTTACTTGGTTTGAATGCCAACTTTACTCCAGGTAATGCTAGCCAAACAAGAAACGTATATAGTGTTTCAACAAACCAAACACAAGATGTAAATACCAGTGGTTGGGGTGCGTCTGTAGAATATTTAATGCCTAAAAATTTCTCAGTTAGTGCCAACTTGTATTCTGATAAAATTGGAGAAACACCTACAGGATTTGTATCTTATTTCAATACACCTAGCTTAAGAACCAATATTGCATTCAACAATTCTGGATTTGGACCTAAAAACCTAATGGGCTTTAGTTTTGTTTACAGATGGTTAGATGGTTTCCAATATGATGGAACTTTTGCTAGCGGACAAGTACCTTCATATGCAACATTAGATGGTATGGTAAGTATGAAATTGCCTAAATCAAAATCTTTGATCAAATTAGGTGCAACTAACTTGTTGAACAGGTATTACCGCACTGGTTTTGGTAACCCACAAATTGGTGGATTGTACTATATCAGCTTTGGCTGGAACGTATATTAATCATTCTTAATTGATTGCTTAAAATCCTCCTCAATGTTATTGGGGAGGATTTTTTGTTGGTAAAAGCCCCAAGTCTTTTGGTTTTATAGGCGATAATCTTATATTTTTGCACCTCATTTAATTCAAATAGCATATGCGTTCAATTGCTTTCAGAGAGGCTTTAAGAGAAGCCATGAGTGAGGAAATGAGAAGAGATGAAAGGGTTTTCTTATTGGGTGAAGAAGTTGCCGAGTATAATGGGGCTTATAAAGTAAGCCAAGGTATGTTGGCTGAATTTGGTCCTAAAAGGATTATTGATACCCCCATTGCAGAGTTGGGTTTTGCAGCAGTTGCTGTTGGAGCTGCTCAAAATGGCTTGCGTCCTATTGTAGAATTTATGACTTGGAACTTTGCCGTGCTACCCATGGACCAGATTCTCAATACCGCATCTAAGATGTTGGCTATGAGTGGTGGACAGATTGGTTGTCCAATTGTTTTCAGGGGACCAAACGGTTCTGCTGGTCAATTAGGTGCCCAGCATAGTACTGCTTTTGAAAGTTATTATGCCAATATACCCGGATTAAAAGTGGTTTCACCTTCAAATGGATATGACGCAAAAGGTTTGATGAAACAAGCCATTCGTTATGAAGAAGATCCCGTTATGTTCATGGAAAGTGAAGTAATGTATGGAGATAAGTGTGAAGTGCCAGAAGAAGAATATTATATTCCATTAGGCAAGGCCGATGTAAAAAAACAAGGCAGGGATATTACCATTGTTTCCTATAATAAAATGATGAAAGTAGCACTTGGTGCTGCAGCAGAATTGGAAAAAGAAGGTATTAGTGCAGAGGTAATAGACTTAAGAACCATTCGTCCTTTGGATTGGGAAACTATTGTAGAAAGCGTTAAGAAAACCAATCGTTTGGTAATTGTTGAAGAACAATGGCCATTTGCTTCTGTTTCTTCTGAAATTACGTATAGGATTCAGAAAGAAGCTTTTGATTACCTAGATGCTCCTATTAGGAGAATTACCAGTGCTGATGCTCCTATGCACTATGCACCTAATTTGGCTGCTTTGGCCATTCCTGATATCACTAGAACTGTGAAGTTGGTGAAAGAGTTGGTACAAACTAAAAAGTAATCTCTTACATAAATAATGATTCCCGGACCCGTCATTGACAGTCCGGGAATTTTAATTTAATCCATTGACTAGAATTTTTTGCATCTGCCTTTTACTGATTGGTTGGCAACAAACAAACTTGTTGGCACAGTCAACAACATTTGGCTCAGACACCCTTCAAACTGTTCAAGTAGAAGTATTTAAATCAAAGGTCCAATGGAAAGCGGCTCCAGTAGCCATAGCTGCTTTATCAAAAAACGAATTAAATTCCTATTCACCCATTTCATTAGTGCCAGGAATCAATCAAGTACCTGGCATCAGAATGGAAGAGCGATCACCTGGAAGTTATCGGCTTTCTGTAAGAGGTAGCTTGTTAAGATCACCCTTTGGTGTTCGAAACCTGAAATTATATTGGAATCAAATTCCATTGTCCGATGCAACTGGCAACGCCTATTTGAACTTAGTTGAATTGGCAGATCTAGATGGAATTACCATGCTTAAAGGCCCATCGGCTAGTATCTATGGAGCGGGTACAGGAGGGGTTGTTTTACTGGACTCCAAGAGTGAATTTAGTGCCATTCAACACCATCAACTTAATCTGGGATTGACTGTTGGAGCTGATGGCATGTTACATGAAACTGCAGGTTGGAAATTCCAAAGCAAAAAATTCTCTAGCAATTTGCAGCAATCCCATATGAAATACAATGGCTATAGAGAGCAATCTGCTATGGAGAAAAAGCATATCAAATACAATGCTGCCTTGCAATTTGGGAAACAACAATTGGAATTTTTGGCTTTTTATACGGATCTTTTTTATCAAACACCCGGTGGGATTACATTGGCGCAAATGCAAACGAACCCAAGGTTGTCTAGACAAGCAACTGCTACATTGCCTTCTGCCATTACCCAGCAGGCAAGTATTTCAAACAAAACTATTTTTGCTGGTTTGTCTGATAAGTGGGTGGTTTCAAATAGGTCAACTATATCGGCCTTTCTAAGTATTAACAATACCCAATTTGAAAATCCATTTATCACCAACTACGAATTCAGAAATGAAACCAATACGGCTACAGGTGTACAATGGCAATGGTATTCTGCCAATAGAAAACTTGAGTGGACCAATGGTGGGGAATGGTTATTCAATCATTCCAATATTGCCAATTATGGCAATAGAAAGGGCGTTGCAGATACAGTCCAATATAAAGATGATATACACGCAAAACAATGGACCCTTTTTTCACAGTTGCTGTGGCGCATCAGAGAAAAATGGCAATTGCAATTTGGCTTAAGTATCAATCAGCAATCGGTTGATTATCTAAGGCAAACTGACAATCCTATGGTAAAAACAAAACAATCTACCAATCCCATTGTGGCGCCTAGAATGGCAATATCATATCAACTGTCCCATCAGGTTACAGCCTATGCCATTGCTTCTTATGGTTTTTCGCCCCCTTCTTTGGCAGAAATCAGGCCATCTGATGGCAAATTTTATGGTGAACTACAGGCTGAACATGGCTGGAATAAAGAAATTGGGATTAAGGGATTCATCTGGAATAATCGGTTACAATTTGATCTTGCCTATTATCATTTTCAATTACAACAAGCCATTGTTAGAAGAAATAATGCAGCTGGATCTGAGTACTTTGTCAATGCAGGTTCAGCAACACAACAGGGAATTGAAGCAATGTTCAAATATGCGATTAAAGATCAAGCTCATTCTAGAAAATGGAACTTGCATGCCTATAGCAGTATTGCGTTTCAACCATACCGGTTTGATGATTATCAGCAAGGATCCAACAATTACAGTGGAAATGCTATAACAGGGGTTCCTAGAAATACTTGGGTAACTGGGTTTAATTTGGAATGGATTAAGCAGGTTTATTTTAATGCAAGTGTTAATGCTGTTGATCCCATTCCTTTAACGGATGCCAATGAAGCTAGTGCAGAAGCCTATCAACTGGTTCAAATCAAAACAGGTTACAAGAAAAAAATAGGTAATTGGCAGGTTCATTTTTTTGGAGGAATAGACAATTTGCTCAACCAAACCTATAGTTTGGGTAATGATATCAATGCAGCGGGAAGACGATTTTATAATCCTGCTCCTGAAAGGAACTTTTTTCTTGGATTCAATTTACAATTCCACTAACGGATCAATCTTTAACTTAGTAAAAAATACCACCATGGCCCATATTTTAATCATAGACGATGAAAGATCTATTCGCAATGTGTTGAAAGACATTTTGGGTAATGAAGGGTTTAAAGTAGATGAGGCTTCTGATGGGGAGGAGGGTTTGCAGAAATTCAAACAAAATAGCTATGACCTGATTCTTTGTGATATTAAAATGCCCAAATTAGACGGTCTAGAATTTTTAGATGCAGTTGTTGCGGCCAATTCAGAAACCCCTGTGATCATGATTAGTGGTCATGGTAATATAGAAACTGCGGTAGACGCTGTAAAAAAAGGGGCGTATGATTATATTTCCAAGCCGCCAGATTTGAATAGGTTATTAATCACTATAAGAAATGCACTGGATAAAACCAATTTGGTCAAAGAAACCAAAGTATTGAAAAGAAAGGTTTCCAAAGTGCAAGAAATTATTGGAAATAGCGATGCCATCAAAAAAATAAAAGAAACCATTGATAAAGTGGCGCCCACGGATGCAAGGGTATTGATTACTGGTGAGAATGGAACTGGAAAAGAATTAGTAGCAAGGTGGTTGCATGAAAAAAGTCTTCGTAATGCTGGTCCAATAGTAGAAGTGAATTGTGCCGCCATTCCATCAGAACTAATAGAAAGCGAATTGTTTGGACACGAAAAAGGCTCTTTTACTTCTGCCATTAAACAAAGGGTTGGAAAGTTTGAACAAGCAAATGGTGGTACACTTTTCTTAGATGAAATTGGTGACATGAGCCTATCGGCCCAAGCCAAAGTGCTGCGTGCTTTACAAGAGGGAAAAATCACAAGGGTAGGGGGAGACAAAGAAATCAATGTTGACGTTAGGGTTGTGGCTGCAACCAATAAAGACTTGTTAAAGGAAGTAGAGGAAAAGCAATTTAGACTGGATTTATATCATCGTCTTGGGGTGATTTTAATACATGTGCCATCTTTGAATCAACGCTTGGATGATATTCCTGAACTGGTTGAAAAATTTCTTATTGATATTGCTGCTGATTATGGACAATCGCCAAAGGCCATTGACAAAAAAGCAATTGAAGCGTTGCAGGCACATTCTTGGTCTGGAAATATTCGAGAATTAAGAAATGTGGTAGAAAGACTCATCATACTATCTGGCAAAACCATTCAAGCTGATGACGTTAAAAATTATGTGTTGCCATAAATGGGCTTATTTAAGAAAACTTTATCCATATTGGGTCTAATCTCGGTTTGAAAAGGATATTTTTGTTACTATAATCATAAACAATGGGATTGATTTTATTTGTTATAGGAGTAATAGGTTGGCATGCTGGTATGTATGGGATGTTTAAAAAAGCAGGTATTGAGCCTTGGAAAGCCTTAGTACCTTTTTACAATACTTGGTTGATTGTTGAAAAAACAGCCATTAAAAAGTATTGGTTTTGGTTTCAATTGATACCAGTAGCTGGACAGTTTATTACCATTTGGATTACCATCATTTTTGTGATGCAGTTCAAAAAAGTAACAGTGTTGGATCATGCCGCTACTATTTTTGTACCCTTTATTTATTTCCCATATTTGGGTTTTACAAAAGATACCGTATTTCATGGACCATCTGTAATGGCTTTATACCATAAACCTGCTTCAAGAGAATGGATAGATGCAGGAGTCTTTGCCATTGTAGCTGCAACTTTAATCAGAACTTTTGTTTTTGAAGCCTATGTGATTCCATCCGAAAGTATGGAGAAGACTTTATTGGTCAATGACTTTTTGTTTGTCAACAAAATGAGTTATGGTCCAAGGATTCCTCAAACACCACTGTCTTTTCCTTTTGTGCATAATACCATGCCTAGTTCTATTACAACACCTTCTTATCTTAAATGGATTCAGATTCCCTATAAACGATTGCCTGCATTTACACCCGTAAAAAGAAACGATGTGGTGGTATTTAATGTTCCAGTTGGAGATACCATCATTAATCTGCCAGAATATGGTAGCAAGCAACCTTATTATGATATTCTGAGAACACAATTTAAGGGAGACCGCGAAGCATTAGCAGCCCAGTTCCCTATCTTGGTTCACCCAATGGATAAAACTGATAACTATATCAAACGTTGTGTTGCTGAGCCAGGAGATGTATTGCAATTGAAAAATGCCCAATTATTTATCAATGGCCAACCTGCTTATTTGCCAGGGGCGTCTCAAACAGAATATGTGGTTGAAACAAACGGGGCGCCATTTTCAGAAGAGTTTTTAAAGGATGAACTTGGTGTCAATGTAGAAGATACAAAAGGACAAATTATACCTTATGAAAACAAGCCCAATACTTTTGTTTTCAATATGACACCAGTAGAAATGGCCAAGTTAAAACAGCAACCCAATATCAAGTCAATAGGGTTGTATTCAAACGGATATGTAGGTGGCTATTTCCCTTTTGATGATGTGAACTTTCCTTTTACATTGGACAATTTTGGACCCATTAAAATACCAAAAAAGGGAGAATCAATTACACTTTCACCTCAAAATATTGCTTTGTATCGTAGGTTGATTGCTGATTATGAACACAACAAATTCGAAGAAGCGAATGGTAAATTTATCATTAATGGTAAGGAAACCACTCAATATACCCCCATCTATAATTATTATTGGATGATGGGTGATAATAGACACCGCAGTCAAGATAGTAGGTATTGGGGATTTGTTCCGGAGACACATATTGTGGGTAAAGCATCTCTAATCTGGTTTAGCTATGAAAATGGACCAAGGTGGAAACGCTTGTTCAATAGTATCAAATAGACTATCTTTAATAGCCGTTAGGGGGTCCTCATAGCTGTTGCTATGGGGACTTTTTGTCTAAATATAGGTTTATGAAAAAGATGGAACAGCAATTTTCCTACACAGCATATGAATCCATCCAAGAATTGAATGCTGCAGATCAGGAATTGATGAACGCTGCCAAATCCGCTACAGGATTAGCATATGCCCCATATTCAAAATTCAGAGTAGGAGCGGCAGCAAGATTAGAAAATGGGGTCATTTTAAAAGGAAGCAATCAAGAGAATGCAAGTTTCCCAGTTGGTATCTGTGCAGAAAGGGTGCTTTTGTCGGTAGCATCATCGCTTTATCCAGAAGTTCCCATTCTAGAAATGGCCATTAGTTATAAGAATGAAATGGGTAAAAGTGACAATCCCATTAGTCCTTGTGGCATTTGTAGACAAAGTTTGTTGGAGTTTGAAATGAAAACCCAGCAAAGCATTCGTTTACTTTTGGCTGGTGATATAGGAGCAGTGTATGAAGTACCCAAAGCACATGATTTGCTACCCCTTGGTTTTACAAGTGCCGATTTGTTGGCAGGAGTGAAATAGTTGTATTTTACTGAGTTTTATATTCAATTGATTTTTATATATTTATTCTCATGATAGAAGGTGGGATAAATCATCGGCCATTCATTGTAACCTACTATAGACTGGGGTATTTATTGCATTTCATGACCATTGCTGAGGTACTGTTAATTGTTGCCTTTTTTAAACAGTTTCATTTATTGGCTTGGGCTCAAGAAGGTAATCCCTTTATAAGATGGATTTTGTTGTTTTGTTTGGTCTTTCCACCAATTTTCCCCCAATGTGATGCTAGATCTAGGTATCAAAATTATAAACAAGTAAAAGATCATTTATTTTTATACGGTTTTCAATCTCGCATTATAAAACCTTTTTCACATTCTAGATGTCAAAGAGATGCGGTTTTAGCAGCTGCTGAGGAATTGGGTTATAAAACAGAATGTAAAAATTATTTTAAAACACAGGGGTATAAATGGCACCACCTGATGCCAGATTTTTTGGTGAAAAATCCCCAATTTCTTTTCAATAAACAGTTTTGGTTAAGTACTTTCTTTGTAAAGACCTATAAAAGCAAAGTGGATTTTAGTAAAAATCATCAGCTATTGCGTAATGAAAAAAAAGAATCTTCCTTATTTGAAACAGATCAGTTAAAGCAAGCTATCTAATTAATACTGTAGTGCCCTTGAGTATTTGTTTTTTGCCAGTATCCTTATTTGTGTATTCTAGCAAATAAACATAAGTGCCACTAGGTTGAAGCATTCCGTTAATCCTACCATCCCATTTCTTTTTCCAATCTGTTGTTTCAAAAATCACTTGCCCAAATCTATTGTAGATTCTAAAAATTAAGTCAACTGCTTTAAATGCATTTAATGGATACAGAAAATCATTGAGCCCATCACCGTTTGGTGTGAAACCACTTGGGATATCAATATAACAGTTGGGTAGAACAAATATTCTTTTTGAAACAGTGTCTGTACAGTTAAATCCATTACTAATTTGAAGTCTAACAAAAAACTGGTTTTGTCTACCACTAGGAATATAATTTGTAGTGGGTGGGTTTTGTGAAATACTAGTTTGACCATTTCCTAAATCCCATTTCCAGTTAATGGCATTAGAGGTACTTGCATCTAGAATCTGAACAGTGTCTTTTGCACAAACCGTATCTGGCATATTTATGGCTGCTTTAAGGGTCCAATCTGGAAGATCAACTACCTGACTTGTACTGTCTTTGCAAATACCGTTACTTGTTTCTAAGTATATAGTAGTCTTTCCAAATGTATTGGTACTAAGTATTGGATTTTGTGAACTACTTGATAAACCATTGTCTAATTGCCATCTCCAAAAATTAGCTGCATTATTACCATTATGACTTAGAAGAATGGTATCTTTTTTGCACCCAGCTTTAATAGTTGTATTAAAATCTGCAGTGACTACGTTTTGAATACTAAAATTTAAACTAGCACCTGGCGCTGTAATTTGACCACATTCGTCTATTAAACTATTCCCATCAGTTCCAATCCCCAATTTCAAACTATACATACCATTGGTTTTAATGGGTTTTTGTAACACCAAATCTATGGTTGAACTAACGCCATTATTGCAAATGCCTAATGCAGATTTAATTTGCACATTAGAAGGACCTGTGATGCTGAAATCTGACCCATCAGGAGCAATACTGGCACAACTCATGGGTTTATTGAAAACCAGATGTAAGGTATCTTGAATACATTTTACTGGACTAATACTGTCCATAGGGGTAGGAACAGATGCCGTAAAAAGTAAATCCTTTTTTAATCCAAGAGCAAGTTGGTTATCACAATTGTCAATTAAAGTATTGCCATCAATACCATTTTTGGCAATAACACTATAAAGACCTGGGGAAAGAATATTATTCAATTTCAAGGTCACCGTGTCAAAATCAAAGGAGAAATTACAACCTTTACCTACTGCAGTATTAAAAGCGTTAGTAAAGGGACCAGCAACTGAAAAATCGGAGCCATCTGCTGCTAAACTGCTGCATTTCATTTTTTTATTGAGCGTAATAACCATTTCCGTACCATCACAAACAGCATAGGCATTTTGAATGATGGGAACTACAGGATTGATAATACTAGCAGAACCTCCTTGAAAGGATAAGGTATAACCACTTTGTGTATTGGTATAATGGCTAACCATTAATAAGTAATTGTGACCAGCAATCAAATCAGGCATGGTACTAAAGGTTGGAATATTCCAAGCCGGGTCTGAGGAACATTCAAATGGATTCTTTCCATTGCTTGAAGCGCCTGTAGTTCCACTAGATCCAGACCAATTAGCAGAAATAATTAAGGATTTATTGGTGTAAACATCCATTTCATCTACCCCCGTAACGTCAAATAATTGCCAGTCATAATCATCCGTGATGTCAGTTGGGGAAATCAAAAAGCCAAGTTTGCCAGCTGTGTAACAGGTGAATTTATACCAATAGGGGTTCTTATCTGTATAGGGAGTATTGTCATTGCAAAGTGTAGGAAGGGTTCTAGTTCCGCAAATTGCTACAGAACTCTGTTGAAAAACTGTTTTGCCACAAACTGGAAAAGCAGTAGTTGGGTTCTGTCCAAGCGCGGTACAAAACTGACCATAAGATGGAAGAGCCCAATAAAAGGCAAGGCAAAAAAATAGAATGGATTTGAACTGGTTCTTCACAAAACAAAGTTAGTAGTCTCTTTGAATAATCTTATCAGATGGTGGTATGGACTAAGATTTATTAAATTAATTAATTTATTATGCTTAATAAATTTAAAATCAATTATTTATGTTTTTTTATTTTAAAATTAGCCAATTTTTGGATTTTTTGGCATGATGTTT
>CAIZMD010000689.1 GCA_903933995.1 uncultured Bacteroidota bacterium | reverse complement strand
GAGTGTGGTATAAGCACAAAAACCAAGACCCATATAAACCCCATGTTTCACTGTAGATTGAAAAATTAGTTTATCCATAGCTTACTTTTTTTGATACTTAAAAGTCCTAAAAAAAGAAAAGGGGATATTCAAATAGTTATCAGCGGTGCAACAAGCGGTTAATTGGAAATCTTGGTTTAACCATTCATTGTATTTTCTTAATAGGCTTTCTATTTTCCATCATTCAAACCTATTCCCAATCCAAACATAGCAGCTACAATTGCTAAGTGAACAATCAAAATAGCTCTTTGCCAAATGGGCCGATCGTTCCATTTTTGTTCTGGGTTAAATGGGTCAAAAGCCAGTGAAATACCTAAGGAAGCAGCTGCTTGCATATAATCCTTATTGACAATGGCTTGAAAGCAACCTAAGAAGACAAATCCAATGTATAAAATTTTATTGAAATGTGTTTTCATTGTCTGATTTTCCACTAATTTATGCTAATTACTCAATTTTTGAAATGTTGATTATTTAAAAGTCTTATATAAGCTGATAACTAAATCTCATAACTATTGTAAATGAAGTAATTATAAATGATGGCAGCTTTTTGTAGCTACAGCAATTAGTTACTTTAGTAACCTTCTTTGTGAACCCTTGCCACCAATTCAGTATCAATTAACTCTAAAGACAATACCATATCCTTTACCGTTTCTTTATACTTCTTAAAATGTGTTGTTAGGATATGTGATTGATAAGCTTCTAAGCTTGCGTAAACTTCTAAAATAGTTATTTGTGTTGCATCTTTTTTATCAGCAACAACATTGTAAGACAAAACACCAGGCTCTAATTTTATTGCTGCATTCATCTGCTCTTTTAAGGCAGATGTATATTGCTCTAATTGACTAGCATCCACCTTAATTTTTGCAATTCTGTACATGGGTTTTGAATTCTGTGCCTTTAATTGAATACAAGTGAATGTTATGAGAAGCATCAAAACACTTACAATGGAACTTCTAGTTTTCATACTATTCCTTTTAATTTTTCTTATAAATGGACTTGCCCTCTTTGATAGTTTCTAGCACTATAATGTCTTTTAAAGTCATTGGATCTACTTTTAATGGATTTTTATCCAACACCACCAAATCCGCTAGTTTTCCGGCTACCAAACTACCTTTTTTCTTTTCTTCAAAAAACTGCTCTGCGCCCCAAAGGGTAATTGATTTTAATGCTTCATAAGGAGTCAACCTTTCGTCCGGTCCCATAACTGTTCCACTTCTGCTAACGCGATTGACCGTGGTATACATGATCATCATTAGATTGGGTAAGGCAACCGGGGCATCGGTATGGCTAGTGACCCTGATCCCTTTATTCATAGCAGATTTAATAGGGCTAATTTTTTGTGCTTGATCTGGTCCAATAATTTGCTTGTACCAATCACCCCAGTAGAAGGTATGCATGGGAAAAAAGGAACCAACCATATCATATTTTTTGAGACTGTCTAATTGATCCATCCGAATCAATTGACCATGAATCAAAATTGTGCGTCTGTCATTATTGCCATATTTAGCAGAGGCTTTGTTGATAGCTCTAAACAGTTGATCAGCAGCAGCATCTCCATTGCAATGAGCCTTTAATTGCCAATTATTAGCAAAAGAACTGTCTACAATATTTTGAATGTCTTTGTCATTTGGTATGGCTGGATAACCGTTGTATCCTTTTTGTTGACCATCAGGTGGAATTAAATAAGGGGTTGTTCGCCAAGCCGTTCTACCCTGTGGTGATCCATCAAGGGTTAATTTTAAACCCGCAATGCGATAATGGTTTTTGTAATCTTTACTATTCCATTCACTTCGCATATATTTTGGTACAGAATAATCAATCCAGGAGTTTACGTCTAAGTATAATTTACCCCTGTTTGCATAGTCTGCTAATAGTTCATGATTACCAGTAGCCCTTCCTTCATTACAAGTGGTATAGCCATAACTAGCGGCTAGTTTTTGACCAGCATCCATAAACATATCGCTCATTTCTTTTTGAGGAGGAGCTATTAATTTCATCATATGCGGAATAGCTGCCAATTCTTCTAAAACGCCGTTGGGTTCTTTACTTCCTTTTACACGTCTAATAACACCACCTGAGGGATCCTTTGAATTTGCAGTAATGCCAAGAACTTCTAAGCCCTTAGAGTTGACACTACAAAAATGCCCAGATATATGTGTAGCCATTACTGGTATGTCTTTTGAAACCTTGTCTAAATCGTCTTTTGTCAAAAAACGATTTTCTTTAAGCACTGCATCATCAAAACCGGTACCCATGATCCAACCTTGAGATTTTGTAGTGCCATTTTTTTCATGCCAGCTTTTGAGTTCGTTTACCAAATCATCAATTGAATTGCAATTTCCATCGGGTGATGCCAATAGGTTAGCGTAAATGGCTTGGGCGCCTAAAGCAAAAAAATGTTGGTGACCATCTATAAAACCTGGTACCAATGTTTTGCCTTTTAAATCTACCATGGAATAGGCTTCACTCGCTTGTTTAATGGCCGCATCTTTTGTACCAACGAATTGTATTTTTCCTTCTCTAACCAACACTGCTTCAGGGTAAATGGCACTATCACCTTCTAAAGTGATAATATCTCCTCCATAATATATAACGTCTGCATTTTCTATATTAGCTTTCTTGCTGGAAGGCTCATTGCAGCCTACAAAAATTAAGAAGAGTAAGCCTGCTAATAAATAATTTTTGAGTTTCATGTGCTGATTGATTTAATATTGTTTGAGTATCTCTTATAGAAAAATGGTAGCTCCCAATCTAAATACATTTATGTGGTAGGTAAAGTTGGGGTTCCAACTAAGATTCATTTTGAATTTATTGGGTACTACAATTCTGTTAAGGTTAAATTCAGCTGCCCAGATACTATTCCAGTTTCCATTACTGTTTAAGAATGAGGGTATAGGATTAACAAACAAAAAAGTTTGTTTGTTAATGACATAACTGGCGTTGAACTGGAACCCAACCCCATTGCTGCTAAATTTACTAGAAGAAGGAATTAAATCTGTTGAAGGCTTTGTTATATGTACATAATTGATTCCCGGAAATAAAGAGAGTTTTTTAGAAACAACAAACCCAAAGACAATTCCGCCTGCTAGGGACCAACTACTGGTACCCAATCCATTTTCGTAAGATCCGGTAGGTAAACTGATATCTGCAAATGGAGCAATTGCAATAAAGGATTTACTAATATTTCTTTTGATGGCATTAAAATAACGAACCCTAGTATCTCCTAAACCAAATTTACTGGTACGGTCATTGTTGAGTAATGGTAATTCTACTAAAAGTAAATTGTCAGGATTAAAAGCATACTGAACGTTGGCCCTTATACCAAACAAGTTTTGGTTTTTTCCAGCCTGATACTCCAAATTTGTATTAACCTGCGTATAAAGATTGGTAGGCTTAGAAGGATCAATATTTTTTTTGTTTAGAAGGCTGTCTTGGGCAGACAAGCTGGCAGTAAATAAACTGCTCGCCACTAAAATAAATGCAATAAATCTCATGATTTTTTTTTAGGTCAAGGATAGGGATGATTGAGTCTATGTTGAAAATGCTAGCATTTATCTCCTATAAAATTTAATTTAACTATCCCTATAAAAAAATTTAAGCCGCTTTTTTTGTAGTAAACCGTAATATTATTTGTTTTAAAACGTAATAACCCCGCTAATATTGGGTTTTGAAGCTGCTGAGAGCAAGCTATTTTGAAGCGTTTTTGATGTATTCAGAAGGGGTCTGTCCAGTTATTTGTTTAAAATTGGCGATAAAAGTTGAACGGGTACTATAGCCACATTCAGCTGCAATGGCTTCTAAGGTTAGATTTTTCCAATCTGGGTTATTCCTATTATCAATGAAATAATTAACCCGGTACCTATTTAAAAATTCCCTAAATCCCATACCATACTCCCTGTTTACAAATGCAGAAATGACATGCCTAGGTAAATTGATTTCACTGACTAGTTTTTCAAGTGTATAATCCTTCTGTAAAAAAGGGGT
>CAIZMD010000688.1 GCA_903933995.1 uncultured Bacteroidota bacterium | reverse complement strand
ATGAAACTGGGGTATTAAAGGAAAACATAGCCGTTAGCAAGGAGACGAATTTTAAATACCACCAAAACGTATTTACCATAGAATTTGCATTGCTCAATTTTATCAAAAGCAATAAAAATAGATACCAATTTCAATTAGAGGGTTATGATAAAGAATGGATAGAAACAGAGAATAATTTTATTACTTATAGTAACCTTCCCTATGGTAAATACCTTTTAACTATTAAAGGAGCGAATAATGATGGAGTTTGGGGTACGCCCATCAGTATTAAAATAAATATGCATCCTCCTTTCTGGCTTACATGGTGGGCATATTGCTTCTACGCTTGTAGCTTTTTACTCATTCTACTATTTGTATACCGATTTTACTTTTTCAGGGCCTTGCTTGAAAAAGAAGAAGAATTACACCAAGTAAAAATGAATTTTTTTACAAACGTATCACATGAGATTCTAACTCATTTAACCCTGATCATGTCTCCTATAGACAAAATCAGTGAGAGCAATCAATTAGATAATCAAAACAAGGAGAAATTAAAACTAGTTAAATCAAATACCAATCAGTTACTAAGACTTGTTAGGGAGTTAATGGATTTTAGAAAAGCGGAGACCAATCACTTAAACTTAGAAATTAGTGCTTATAACCTAGTTGAATTTTTGCAGCATATTCAAAATAATTTTGAAGAAGCTGCTTTAGCAAAAAATATTTTGCTGAAATTTCACTATTCAACAACAAATATTACTGCCTACTTTGACCCACAACAATTAGAAAAAGTGTTTTTCAATTTACTCAATAACGCAATTAAATTTACTCAAGAAGGCGGATCAGTTACACTTGCAATTTCAGAAACAGATAAAAAAATTCAAGTACAAGTATCTGATAATGGCAGAGGTATTCACCCAGAATATCTTGATAAATTATTTACCAATTTCTTTCAAGTTGCCGACCATGGAATACAGAATACAGGATACGGTATTGGACTTGCTCTTTCAAAAAATATTATTGAATTACATCACGGAGAAATTTCTGTAAAAAGCATACCAGCTAACAAGAATCAGGATGGGCATACTAGTTTTACGGTTATCATGCTAAAAGGAAATAAGCATTTTGAACAGAAGGAATTGATTCCAACACATGATGCAAATCAAATAGATTCAATAAACAATATTCCCACGCCAGTTAATAGTGATGCATTAATCTTACCCCTTACCCAAAATAAATTTTCATTACTTATTGCAGAAGACAATCCAGACCTAAGCCAAATATTAGCAGAGACATTTGAAGATCAGTATCAAACTATTCTTTGTAAAAATGGATTAGAAGCTTGGGAAAAAGCAATTGTAGAAATACCTGATTTGATTTTAAGTGATGTAATGATGCCGTTAATGGATGGATATGAATTATGTGAAAAATTGAAAACAGATGCTAGAACTTCACATATTCCAGTAATTTTACTCACGGCTAAGACCACACAGGATGACCAAATAGCCGGTTTAGAAAATGGAGCCGATAGTTATCTAACCAAACCTTTTAGCACAAAAGTATTAGAACTTCATATTAGAAATCTACTCACGCTAAGAGAAAATATGCGGCAGAAATTCAGCCTACAAATCAGTAGCATGCCTACTGTGAATGAACAAGCTGAGGATCAACATCAATTCATGAGTACGGTTGATAGAGAATTTTATGACAAAGTGGTGCAATTGATTCATGAGCATTTGGAGAACCCTGAATTTGGGGTAACTATGTTATCCAGAAAAGTGGCCATGAGTGCTCCAATTTTGTACAAGAAATTAAAAGCGGTATCAGACCTTTCTGTCAATGATTTCATCAAACTCATTAGAATGAAAAAAGCTGCGGAACTTTTGATGAAGAAAGAATTGACCATTGCAGAAATTGCCTATCAAGTGGGCTATAATGACCGAAAGTATTTTAGCAAGGAGTTTAAAAAACAATATGGAGTAACTCCAACAGAATTTATGCATCAATCCTAAATTATGTCTTTTGGAGTCAACGGCAAACGAATTAGAAACTCTGTCCACATTCCAGGTTCACTATACACCTGAATATTGCCACCCATAAATTCCAATTGGGTTTTTACCATAAATAAACCAATGCCTCTTCCCTCTATATTCAAATTAAGTTTTTTGTATAACCTAAACATGTGTTCATGGTGTTTAGAAAGATCAATACCAATTCCCTCGTCTCTAACATGTATAAGACATTCATCTAGGTCCTGTTCCGTCCAGACTAGAATTTTTGGAATCTGTCCAGGTTTGGCAAATTTTAGACCATTCAATAAAAGATGATAAAAAATATTTTCAAGATAGGTTTGAATATTATAAATATGATTGATTTTAGAAAAATCTGTTTCAATGATGGCATCTTTCTCTGTTATCAAGTTATGGAGGGTACTCTTAACATTTTCAAAAACAGCATACATGTCAATGGTTTCCTTAGATTCTACACTAAATTTTCTGATTTGTAATATTTCTGTTACATCTTTTATTACCTGATCCATGGAATCTGCAGATTTTGAAATGCCATTCATGATCAATTCCTCTTCAGATTTTATCAGTCCTCCTCTAACTGCGGCAATCAAACCTAATATATTGGTCAAAGGACCTCTAATATTGTGAGAGAGCATATAGGAAAATTGTTCTAAGTCTTTGTTTCGCTGTAAAAGATCAACCGTCATTCTTTGTTGCTCTTCTTCTAATCTTTTGCGTTCAGTAATATTTTCTTTAACCGCAACATAATTGGTAACCTCTCCATTTTGATTTAGGATGGGAGATATTACCGCATATTCCCAATACAATTCTCCGTTTTTCTTTTTGTTACAAAACTCCCCATGCCATGTTTTTTTGTCTATGATGGTTTGCCAAAGTTGGAGGTATTCAAATTCAGAAGTTCTACCCGTTTTCAGGATTCTTGGATTTTGCCCTATGGCTTCTTCCATACTATAACCAGTTAAGTTGCAGAACGCTGGGTTTACATATTCAATTTTCCCTTCAAGATCGGAGATGACCACGGAAGCAGAACTTTGCTCAATGGCTTGTGAGAGCTTTAATAACTGTAATTCTGTTTTTTTCCTTTGTCCATCATTATAAAATGTTTGTAATGCAAAGCTGATATTTTCAGTAACATTTAAGAGCAGGCCAATTTGTTCATTGGTAAAATAATTAGCAGCTGCTGCATACATGGTAATTAATGCTACAACTTTGCCATTTGTTTTTATGGGCAATGCAATGGAAGATTTGAATCCCCTAGACAAAGCTTCAGCCCGCCAGATTTCCATGGAAGGGTCATGCTCTATATCATTACAATAATAATGGATTCCATCACGGATAGCTTTACCAGATGGCCCCCTGCCTGTTGGGGTATCTGTAGTAGTGATATTTTTAATGGCAGTCAAATAACCTGATCCTTGACCTGCCCATAAAAGTGGTTTAACTAATTTGGTTACATCATCAGGAATACCAATCCAAGTAAATAGAATGTCTTTGTTACTTACAGAAAGTTCACATATTTGAGAAAACAAATCATCCGCTCTTTTAGCATGAAGAATAATTTCATTAGCCTTACTAATGAACTCATACATCTGCCTAGATTTATACAATGCCAATTCGTCTAATTTATTCTTATTAATATTTCTAATAATCATGGAAATACCATTATCTGCATAATAGATACTAGCATCATACCATTTACCATTTTGAGGGTGAATAAATTCTAGATTTGACTTGCCAACAACAGGTCTACCATCTTTCAAAAGATTTGTCAAAGCATCACCAGCCAATTTAAAAAGAAACTGATTAATGGGTTTTCCAAATAATTCATTTGTATCAACACCAAATACATCATCCAATCTACCATTAGCGTATACAATATTCAATTGACTATCAGTACCAAGATGAACCTGCTTTATTCTCTCAAACACATCAGTAATTAATTGAGTTTGATTATTTACTTGACCTTCTAATAATTCGTTGCTTTGCTTAAGCGATACGGCCATTAAATGTTCTTTCTCTTGCAACTTTTTAATAGCAGCCGTATTCTTTTGAATAATGCCTATATAGGATTTGTTTTCTTCTAATAAATTGTCTTTTTGGGTAATCTGCTCTAATAACCACCACATACTAAAACCAAAGAAACAGATGGTCAGAATGGCTATAAAAATCAAAACCCTGTTGGCATCCACTATTTGTTGTTGATGCAAATTTTGTACGATTAAGAGTTGGTCTTGTTGACTTTTAAAAAAACTATTGTACTTGTTAAAAAAACTATTGACCAAAGAACTGTCATTTGCAGAAATAAGCAATTGAATGGCGCTATCCGGTCTGTTGTTGGCGCTTAGAAAAATAACTTTTTTTGAAATAGACTCTTTCAATTTCAATAGAGAATCCAGATCTTCCACGTCTGCACAATTCAAATACTGGCTACCGCAGTTCTTTTTCAACATTGTTACAGCATCAAAAGCTGTGCTATAACTTTTTACTATTTCTTGAATAGTAGCTATTTTTTTTTGAATGGCGTCTGGGCGTTGATTCCTTTCAATTTGGGTAATGGATGAATTGAGTTTGTCTAAACAAGCAAGA
Organism: uncultured Bacteroidota bacterium; assembly: GCA_903933995.1. Lineage (GTDB taxonomy): Bacteria > Bacteroidota > Bacteroidia > Chitinophagales > Chitinophagaceae > Sediminibacterium. The sequence goes on along the minus strand of CAIZMD010000688.1, from coordinate 1,233 downwards.
TTGTTTAAGACCATTCTTTCATTGCGGGCATAATTCAAATTCCCTTTTAAATCAAAACTCAACCACGCATAAAATCCAATGAATATCCCCAGCATTATGATGAATGCCAAAAAGACAAGCGATTTAGGGGACGCTTTTAGCATAGTAAAACATTCGATGCTTTACAATCTACTAAAAATTATTGATTTTTGCAATAGGTAAAACAGAAGTATACCTGTTGCAACAACGAATAAGCAAGCCCATAAGTACTATAAAGGCTTGATGCGCATATTCCTAAACTTCACTACATCTCCATGACCCAAGAAACCAATATGGCCAATGGGTCTTAAAAGACCTGTATGTTCTTTATGATCAATAGTTCCATTCTTAGAAGCTTCTGCAATATCTCCTTCTAAAATTACTACGCCATTCAGGGTTACTTTTATAGCAGAACCCTTGATGCTAATTTCTTCAGTATTCCATTGTCCTGGTGATTTTAAATAACCACGTCTGGCAGGAATCACGCCATAGACAGAACCATGGTATTGGTATTTTTCCAAAGCCTTGTATTTATCTGCCTCATTATCCAAAACTTGAATTTCCATACCCACATAAGCCGCATCACCTTCTAGTGGAGCGCGAATGCCAATGCCGTTATTAGCGCCAGGGGTGAGCAAGAATTCAAAGCGATATACAAAATTGCCAAACTCATCCTTGGTATACAAATTACCTCCTTTGATTTCTGGGTGTACCACCAAGGCTCCGTCTTCTACTAAGTAGCCAGCGGTATTCCCTGTCCACTGATTGGTATTGGTTCCATCAAACAAGACTTTAAAACCCGCTTGTTTTTCTTCAGAAGTGATTACGCCAATGGCGATATTACCTGTAGGTTTTACCAAATCAGCTTCCACTAATTTTCTAGAAAGAATGGCACTGTCTACCCCATTTAAAAAAGGAAATGCTTTTTCCAAACTGCTGCTCACTTTGGCTCCGCGAATGCTGTTATTACCCAATGCTAATCTGGCTAATGCATTGGCTGCATCGCCACGCAAATCATGATCCGCTAAAAACTGACTAATGTATTGATAGCTTGCTGCGTCATTGATTCTGGATGCAGCATTGAGAATATTTCTTTTAGTTGGCTAATCCGAAGTAGCTGCCATAGCTTGTTGTAATTGTGCAAGACTGCTTTTCTCATACCCATTTGAAGCAGGTAATGAAGTAACCGCATTAGCTGCAGCATCATTTATTGCT
>CAIZMD010000687.1 GCA_903933995.1 uncultured Bacteroidota bacterium | reverse complement strand
ATTACGTTTCATAGAAACAAACGTTCAAAAGGAACCCTTGCCAATGAATTAGAAACCATTAAAGGCATTGGTAAGCAAACAGCTGATCAGTTGTTAAAAACCTTTAGATCCATTAAAAATGTAAGGGAACAAGATTTGGAAACTTTGGCCAAAGCCATTGGTGCTCAGAAAGCAGGATTGGTACACGCACATTTTCATTCCATTGAGAATCAAGCATAAAAAAGGGGCCAGGATGAATATCCAGCCCCGTTTTTAAAATCCAATATCCTATGAAAAACCATGTCTAAGTTAAGCATTTGTTATTATATCCACAAAGAGAAACTATCTATTTTACGTCAATTCTTGATGATTTTACCAAAAAAAGGGGCCAAATGGCCCCTTTTTTGAATTTTTTCGAATAATCCTATTAATAACTCCAGAGATCCTGCTCGTAGTTGAAGATTTTATCCTTGATGTTCTGGCCTTCTAGCAAACGGAACAAAGGATCTTTAATCAACGCATTCAGGTATTTATCACCTGGGTTATTGATGGTAGATTTGATAATATAAGAGGAGAAGAACCTACTTTCAAACAACTCTTCCCAAGACATTCTGCCTGCAAAATTCTTTGGATTGTATACGTCAAATTTTACCAAGGTTCTGCGTAAATCTGGATAATGCACCCAGAACAATGTACGTGGCTGAGACTTACCTCCCACTACTTGTTTAGCAATTGGGGCAATCCCAATAATCCTGCAGTACATGCGGCTAGATTCTTTGTCAAAAATCCACTGCTCTTTTAAACGGAATGTATAAACTGAATCAGGACTAAATTTTGGTCTTCTGGTAATCACTTTTTCAACGGTTCCAGATATTGGATCAGCTACATCTACCGTATCCAAACTACCAGCGGTCAAGTTATTCACCTGATCTGCGGTTAATGGTGTACGGAACATATCATTATCAGGAGAGAAAGCCACTACGCTATCATTCTTAATAGCACTTAACAAAATAGAGAAGAAGCGTTGGTCTCCATTATCATCCTTACCAGGATAGATAAATGACTGGTTGATTTTTTCGCGTGCGTCAATTTCTTCCCAAACAAATTGGCTCCAGAACTGGTCGTCTTCACGAATATAATCGTATTCCAAAGGCTTACGATCCTTGATGAGGTTTCTTTCTACTGCATAGTTATTACGCAAAGACTGCTCCACTTTACCATCAAATGCACCCGCAATAGTGGTGTCATACCTAACTGTCACATTGGCCGTTGAAGCAGGCACAGTAGAAGCTGGGTCATTGGTAGTAGTTGCAGCCGCTGTATTGGCTGCAGCATTATTTGCATTTGCATTATTGTTCAGATAACGAGAAGTTCCCGTTTTCTGTTGGGTAGCAGTAGCAGGCTTTTGCTGTGTTGTAGCAGGAGCCGTTGCTGGCGTTGTGGCCGGCTTTGTTGCTGGCTGTTTGGCCGCATTACCCGTCTTGTACTTAGATTGGGCATTTGCCAAACCCAAGCATCCCATGCAGATGACCAAGCTTTTAAAAATAATTTGTCTCATACTCCTATTATTGAAGTGTAAATGAAATATTCTGATCCAATTGTCTTGATCCACCAGGACCAACCACTTTAATTTCGTCAATTACCACAGTAGAACCAGGCTGACATCTTTTTAGCAAAGCCTGCGCTTCTGCACTAAAATAAGCACCCGATACTTCTGCCACACCAAGTCCTTCTTCAAATCCTTTACCTGTACAGATAATGGTAAAAGAAGTTACATTGTATTTAACGCCTTCAAACACAAAGTCACGCAGTTCTGCAGCAACCCCTTTTTGAACACGGAATACATTGGCTCCAATGGGACCACCTGCTTTGCCACCTACGGTTGCCAATGGATCTGGAACACGCTTGATAGGGATAGTAATTCTTTGGTTATTCTTACCATCACTAGCCGTAACCACAGCAGAACCAACATTCTGGCAGCTTACAATATACAATCCAGCTCCGTCTTTGCGGCTACTCACACCTGCACCTTCTACAGATACATTTACTTTCTCGTCTCCACCACCACCGGTTACACTCAATGGGTTTTCTAATCCCTGATAGAATACACGGGTTTTATCGGTAGATACCACAAGACCACTTGGTACCCCTACGGTATACTTCACGTCTTTTTCAACGGTAGCAATGGTACCATCGGGTTTGGTATAAGAGATTCTTACTTTTTTGGTGTTGGAACCAGAATTTCCAACAGTGGTTTTGTATTCCGCAGAGCCGTCTTCTTTTACAACCACATTTGCTCCGTCAATGGTAATAGAAGGTCTAGCAGCTTTACTAAAAGCACCAATACCTGCAGTAATCACCAACTCTTCACCTGGCATCAGGTATTGAGAATTGGTTCCGGCAAAAGCAGCAAATTCGTCATAGATCAATTCTACTTCACCAATTTCTTTGTGGCAATATTCTACTACCTGTGCTTCTGAATTTTTCACGTCATTTTGAAATTTGCTCAAAATGGTAATGGCCGCAACAGTTGGGGTCATGTGAAAATAAAGATAGGAAAGGTCGTTTTTTACATTTTTATTGTTGGTAGGCGGAGGTGTTAGGTCTAAAGGAAGTGTTGGACCAACTTCTTTGGCAATATCTGGATCAATGGCCATCAATTGATCTTTATACGCTTTTAAACGATCAAACAATTCCTTGCCTCTTCCTTTTCCACTTGGAGGTGGTTCTACAAATAAACGGGTAGCTGCATCCAAATCATCTTCCTTATAATCTTCAACCCCATCAACCACTTTCAAACCGCTCTCTTTCTTTAATTCTGCTTTCAGAGATTCTAAGTAATTAAAAAGGTTATCGGCCAATTCCTTGGCTTTCTGTGCTTTTGGCATCCAGACTTCAGCCTTTTCCTTGGTCTTGGGGTCTTCCAATTTTTTCTGGAATGACTTGAATATATCTACGTTCTTTTTTTCAACCATGGCACTGGCAGTATTCAAACTGTTGTTCACAGTTTTGAATGCGTTCAGGATCTCATTGGATACATTCAGTGCCAACAGTGCGGTAAGCACCAGGTACATCATGTTGATCATCTTCTGCCGCGGCTCCTTAGGTAATGACATGCTAACTATTATTTAGAAATACGAATGTTGAATTTACTGCGTTGGTATTACCTGCCTTGCATGGCGGTTAACATACTGCCATAGACTTGGTTTAATTTACCCAAGTTATTGGCCAATGCTGCAATTTGCTCTTTAGCTCTAATAGCGTCTTCTGCAGTTCCTGTCATGGCAGCTGATGCCTGAGACAGTTTACCATAGAATTGATTCAAAGCTTTCAAGTGGTTATTGCTTTCTTGCAATTCCAATTCGTAAATCGTATTTAAAGAAGATAAGTTCTTAGTAAGACCTTGCACTTGCTCGTGGAAATGCTTGGTAGCTTCAGAAGCACCTTGGAATCCAGCTAATGCATGACTAGCATGCGTAGTAGCGTCTTTAATAGCACCCAAAGCAATGGTAGCTTCTTTTGTTTTTGCAGTAAAATCACCAGTTGATTTTACAACATCACTGATCTCTCCCATTTTTTCTACAGTGCTTCCTAGTTTCTCAAAACCAGCACTTAGTTTAGAAAGATTAGCAGGAGTAATATCGGCTTCAGCCAACATTTTTTCCATGGTTTTTAAAGCTGGATTACCTGTTTCAACAGGAGCTGCAACAACCGCAGGACCCATATCTGGTGGAGGTAGAATGGCATATACCAAGAAAATCAAGGCTTCAGTTGAAAGACCTATTTTCAAAGCCCAATCCGCCCAAGATAAGTGCAAGATTTTTGCCATTGCACCAATGATAACTACTGCTGCACCTACGCACACAACAACGTTAACTAGACGATTCACAGTTGGAGAAACACCTGAAGCCATAATGTTTGCTATTTGATTTTTATTGAAAATTGTGATGAAACTGGGCCTAGACCCATCTTCAAATAAACAGTTGGTTGGTTCTAATTATTTACGCATTTTGGGAGCCAAGTCAATCACACAACGGAATCCAATATAGGATTTGGAAGTGTCTTGGTATTCAAAGTTGCGGGTACTTACTTGTAAGAAATAGCCAATATCTTTCCATGAACCACCTCTTACTACCTTGCGTTTCATACGAGGAGGATCTGAATCCTTAGCGTCCAAACGAACGTCAGGGCTCATATCACTCACAAAGTTGTAAGCACCTTCATAGAAATAAGAGTTGGTCCACTCAGCCACATTACCACTCATATTATATAAGCCATAATCGTTGGGCCAGTAACCATCGGCACGAACGGTATAGAAACCACCATCTTCTGCGTAGTTACCACGGCCTGGTTTAAAGTTGGCCAACAAACAGCCTTTCTTATTACGTAAGTAGTAGTTACCCCAAGGATACATAGAATTACTTCTAGCACCTCTTGCAGCATATTCCCATTCTGCTTCAGAAGGTAAACGGAAATCACTTTCTACGGCAAATTTTTTCTTCTCTAAATAACTGTTCTGGATATGTGAACGCCAGTGACAGAAAGCCACGGCTTGTTTCCAAGTAACCCCAACTACTGGATAGTTTCCAAAAGAAGGATGTGAGAAATAGCGTTTGGTCATGGGTTCATTGTAAGAATAAGAGAAGTCTCTCATCCAAACCAAGGTATCAGGATATACTTTCTGATCTCTTTTTACCATGAACTCTTTACGAGGATGTCCTGCATTTTCTCTTTTGGCAGCAGCAGGAAGGTCAAAATATTCTATGCGGTACACCAATTTGTCTGGGTCTACTTCTGGTTTACCATACAAACGATTATCTGGTGCTAGATTCAATTCATTCAGCTTTTCAATGGTAGTTCTATCGTATTTAATAGTTTTTACCTTTTTCCAATCTACTGCAGAGGTATCGGTATCCTTATTAATACCCTGACCATACAAGATTTTAAAAGCAAGAGAATCTCTTGTCCAGGTTACAAACTGTCTGTACTCGTTGTTGGTAATTTCTGTAGCATCCATCCAAAAACCTGGAATAGAAACTTGTCTATTACGCGTAGTAAAGTTGTAACTGATGTCTTCATCGCTTGGTCCCATATGAAAGGTACCTGCGGGAATATACACCATGTGCAGGGGTCTATTCATGCTTTGTTTAGCAGTAGGTGGAAGCCCATGTAATTGACCATCGTCAGGAACACCGGAATTTCCCTTACCCCCCTTTTTCAAAAAGCAGGAACTCAAGCTTAGCGTGAATGCCCCCAATATCAGTAATGTTAGATACCCTTTCATCTGTTCAGAATGATTTATGACAGTGACAAATATATGTTTTCTATTGGGTCAAAAACCGCATTTAAGATTTTGTTTCCAATAAAAGTTGAACGTGTAGAAGTCTACTTATGGGGATACATTTAATGTGGAACAACGAATTTCCGGTACCGGGTACCGCTGTCATTGAAAGCAAATTAAACCATAGTTTGTTACACATTTGCTAAAAAATCGGCGATATTGAAAATTGGTGCTTTACAGCTATAATCCTTACAGATGTAAAATGCCGCATCTTCATTGCTCTCCCTGCCCACCAATAACGGAAAAAACGCCGAATTAGTTTCCCCCCACTGTATTATTTTATTGGGAATAAATGCTTGGAGCACTTGCGATACCTGGGTTTGCCAGTTTTTCCCAGTAATGGCCAGTTCTACCACCCCCTTGGTTTGCAGTTGTAATTGCCCAGCCCAGACACCAAATGAACCCGGATATTTGACAATGGCCCCATCCAAAGCACGCATCATGGCCATGGCACGCTCCCTCCACTCAGGAAGGTCAAACACCAGGGATAAATAGAGGAGATTAGCGCACATAACCGCATTTCCACTGGGGGTAGCCCCGTCATAGACCTCTTTTTTCCTAACCAAAATGTCTTTCTGATCCTGGTGGGTAAAATAAAAGAACCCGGTTTCTTCCTCTGAAAAATAGGTAGCAACCCAGTTGGTCAATTCCTTGGCCTTGATCAAGTACTCTGAATTACCGGTAATCTCCTGCAAATGAATATAGGCTTGAATCAGGTAAGCATAGTCATCCAAGAAAGCGGGCAGTTTGGCCACCCCGTTTTTATAGGTATGATGCCAAGAACCATCGGCCACCCGAAATGCTTTTTCCAGAAAATCCATCTGGCTAATAGCCTGACGGCGATGGGATTCGCGTCCTAAAGCAGCAAAAGCCTTGGAATAAGCGGTATTGAGTAGGGCATTCCAACCCAAAAGGATTTTATCATCTAGCCCCGGACGGATGCGCTGATCCCTAACCGCCATTAAAATTTGGCTGCATTTTTCCAATAAGGCTTGAAATGCTGCAGGGTCCAAACCTTGCGCAAGGGCAAATGCTTCAGCAGGTTCCTTGATCCAAAGAATGTTCACGTGCTCCCAGTTACCCTGCTCCACTATTTGGTAGAACTGACAAAAGATGGCTGCATTTTCACCCAAAAGCTGGTCAATCTCGGACTTGGACCAGGTATAAAACTTGCCCTCTACTCCCT
>CAIZMD010000686.1 GCA_903933995.1 uncultured Bacteroidota bacterium | reverse complement strand
CCAGATGCTTTGATCACGGCCTGTCCACGTTTGTCAATATTGGTATAAACAGAATCGCCCTTGGCATCCAGAAAAAACCATTCAGGAATGACCAAGTTCATTTTATTAATATTCCTTTTTAAGGAGAAAAATGCCTGTGCGTCCCAAGCCACATAAAATGCCGCCCTAATTCCCAAACTATCAATATTGGCTAGCGTACCTTTTAGGTTATCTAGACTATCTTCCTGTCTATAACCAGCTCCTCTTTTCCATTTATCGTCTATGAATTTTCTAAAACCCTGATAGTTTTTAGCTAGCTCCGTAGTGGGTTTGTCTGATTGTAATACTTCTTTCATTACCTGACCCCTTACCTGTGGCAGGTCTGGTAAGTACATATTCTTGATGGCAATGGTTACTACAGCTACGGCCATGACCATTAAAAACAGGATAAACCTACCTCCCCACTTAAATCGCTGCCAACGCGTTGGGTTATTGGTCTGAAATATCTGTTGGGGTTCTTTAGGGGCCATAACTGCAATAAAGCAAAAATGATGCTAGACTGCAAGTTAAACAGAAAGTCCCGCTAAAATTTTAGCAGGACTTAATTTATCATTTCATTTAAAGGGGATTATCCTTCAAAACTACTGTAGAAATAGGGGGTCTTGGCTTCAAACTCTGCAGCGCAGGTATCCACCATTTTGTAGACACGGGTAATGCCCAATGCCTTTCTTTTCTCATACACTTCGTCTTCAGTGCAAGTGTTTTTCAAGATTTTCACAATCTGAATGTCTGAGAAACCATTTTTCTTGGCTTCTTTGAGAAGGGCAGTAGGAATGGTGTCCAAACTATAATTGGCAATCTCCTTTTCTATTTGGCAGATTTGCTGAATTTGGTATAAGAACCAACGGTCAATCCCAGTTGCTTGCGCGATGGATTTTACGGTTGAACCCTGCATCAGAGCGTCTTTGATTCTGAAAATCCTATCCCATTTTGGCGTCTTGATATATTCCACAATCTCCTCGCTCTTCATCAAGCTCTTACCATAATAGCCCAAACCAACTGCTTCATTTTCCAGACTCTGACAAGCTTTTTGCAAAGCTTCTGTAAAGCAACGGCCAATGGCCATAACCTCACCCACACTCTTCATTTGTAAGCCCAAGGTATCATTGGCGCCCTTGAATTTGTCAAAGTTCCAACGGGGTACTTTTACAATCACATAATCCAATGCGGGTTCAAAATAAGCCGATGTAGTCTGGGTAATTTGGTTTTTCAATTCATCCAAAGAATAGCCAATGGCCAGTTTAGCCGCAATCTTAGCAATAGGGTAACCGGTTGCTTTAGAAGCTAGGGCAGAAGAACGGCTTACACGAGGGTTAATCTCTACGGCAATCAGTTCTTCGGTTTCTGGGTTCAAAGCAAACTGTACGTTACAACCTCCCCAGAAATTACCCAGGGATCGCATCATCAGCATGGCTTTGTTTCGCATTTCTTGGAAGGCGGTATCGCTCAGGGTCATGGCGGGTGCTACGGTAATAGAATCTCCAGTATGCACACCCATGGGGTCAAGGTTTTCTACAGTACAGATGATTACTACGTTGTCATTACGATCGCGCAGCAATTCCAATTCATATTCTTTCCAACCCAATACGGCTTTTTCAACCAATACCTCGTGAATAGGTGATGCTTTCAAGCCTCTTTCCAGCGCCGCATCCAAATCATCCTTGGTATGAACAAATCCGCCTCCGGTTCCGCCCAGGGTAAAAGAGGGGCGAATCACCAATGGAAATCCAATTTCTTGTGCAAATTCTTTTCCTTCTAGAAAACTGTTGGCAACACGGCTTGGAGCCACGGCCATTCCAATCTTCACCATCAGTTGACGGAACTTCTCCCTGTCTTCTGCGGTATCAATGGCTGCAACGTCTACCCCAATCATGCGGCATTTAAAGCGTTCCCAAACACCCAATTCGTCTGCTTCTTTACAGAGATTTAGGGCTGTTTGACCACCCATTGTGGGCAAAACCGCATCTATTTGGTTCTCTTCTAATATTTTTTCTATACTTTCAACGGTCAAAGGAAGCAAGTAAACCCTGTCAGCCATCATTGGATCGGTCATGATAGTAGCAGGGTTGCTGTTGATCAGTATCACTTTAATCCCCTCTTCACGTAGGCTTCTGGCGGCCTGGGTGCCGGAATAATCGAACTCACAGGCCTGTCCAATAATGATTGGACCGGATCCGATGATTAAAACTGATTTGATGGAATTGTCTTTGGGCATGGTTGCAAAAAAATAAATTGTGCAAATGTAAGGCGGAAGCCCCAAAAAAGGCATTAATTTTTCTTTAGTGGCTTTTTAAGAACAAAAGCCTTTGTTATAGGTTATATTATTGATTGAATACATAAACAAAATAAAATGGCAGTATTAAAAGAAGGTAGCAAGGCGCCGGTTTTCAAAGCAGTAGACCAAAACGGCAAGCCTATCTCCCTTAACGATTTCAAAGGAAAAAAAGTCATCCTATATTTCTATCCAAAGGACGATACACCCGGATGCACGGCACAGGCCTGCAACCT
>CAIZMD010000685.1 GCA_903933995.1 uncultured Bacteroidota bacterium | reverse complement strand
TGTGCTTCTGTACAATATTCAATAGTACAAATCTTGTTGAAAAAACTCAAAAAAGCAGTGGTTCAAACCGGTGTAAAACAAGTTTGTTTAGCAGGTGGAGTGAGTGCTAATAGTGGTCTTAGAACAGGCTTGCAAGCCATGGGTGTAAAACATGGTTGGAAAACCTATATTCCTGATTTTGAATTTTGTACCGATAACGCTGGAATGATTGCTATTACTGCTTATTACAAATATTTAGCACAAGATTTTGCAGGTCTTGATCTGCAACCATCGGCGCGAGCCAATTGGTAAAATTGTTACTTCTGAATGCCACCTTCATTGTTTAGCATATAGGTAGCAAGACTACCATCTTGCATTAATTCAACTACCCTAAATCCTTTATAAGCCGTTCCCCAATTTCCTCCAATATGTGCGTCAAAATAAAAAGGAATTTTGCCCTGCATTTTCACGCCATCTTGATCATGTTCATGTCCGTGAAATACTGCTTTGATATTGGGATATTTGGCAAGTAATTCAAAAAAAGCTGGTGTGTCAATACCATTCTTGGTCCACTTGGCTTGAGGAATATGAACAAAAATAAAAACCTGTTTTTGTTTTTTCAAACCTTCCAAAGATTCTTTTAACCAAACCAAATCAGGAGACAGGTATTCACCTTTTTCATTAGAACTATCTAGTAAAATAAATGGATAGCCATTCACAGTAATTTCATGGTTGAGAGGGTAACCCCAAGTCTTATTCCAAAATTCTGGACTCACCATATCATGATTACCCCTGGTCACATACCAAGGCATGGTTAAACGGTCTATTCTTTGTTTTGCTTGAGCCAAGTACATGGATTCATTATGAATAAGATCTCCGTTAATCACCGTTGCATCCAATGGATGGGTAAGGTGAAACAGATTAATCTGATCCACCACTTTGTCCATCATAGCTTGGTAAGCTGTATTGGGTTGGCCATAATGGGAATCAGATGCAACCACAAATCTTAATGCTACCTTATCCTTCTGGTCAAATAATGCTGCAGCACTAATGCTATTCAGTTTTCCACTTGCTAATAGAATTGAGGCAAAAGAAACCTGTTTGATAAAGGAACGTCTGCTATTTTGTTCTGACTTATTTGACATAGTGCTGATTTTGACAAACCTATTGATAATGAATGTATTTAGATTGGGTTATTTGAAGATTAATCAAAAATTTACATGCTGAAATTGTTGTAGATCCTGTCTAATTTTCTGTCCGCTGCATTCAATTTTACAATTTGACCATTGAATTTAACCGTTTTTGGGGCAATTCTGCACCCTAAACCTTAGTTTTGCGCCAAAATCAGGATAAATAAATGATTAGTGCAAGAAATATCACCCTAGCATATGGTAAAAGGGTATTGTTTGATGAAGTGAATATCAACTTTATCAAGGGTAATTGTTATGGGGTGATTGGGGCCAATGGAGCCGGTAAATCCACTTTTTTGAAAATCTTGAGTGGTGAAATTGAACCCAATAAAGGCGTGGTAGAAATTTCAAAAGGAGAGCGTATGTCCTTTTTGAAACAGAACCAATTTGAGTTTGACGAATTTACCGTATTGAATACCGTACTAATGGGGCATAAACACCTTTGGGATGTGATGCATGAGCGTGATGCTATTTATGCCAAGGCCGATTTTACAGAAGAAGATGGTATGAAAGCCGGTGAACTTGAAGGCGAGTTTGGTGAAATGGGTGGATACGAAGCAGAGAGTAGTGCAGGAACTTTATTAAGCAGCTTGGGTGTGAAAGAAGACTTACACCAAAGCTTGATGAAAGAGATTCCTTCTAACTTCAAAGTGAGGGTTTTATTGGCGCAAGCCTTATTTGGTAACCCCGATATTCTATTATTGGATGAGCCTACCAACGGATTGGATATTGAAACCATTGGTTGGTTAGAAAACTTCTTGGCCGATTACGAAAACATTGTATTGGTTGTAAGTCACGATCGTCACTTCTTGGATACCATTTGTACCCACGTAGCCGATGTGGATAGATCCAAGATCAAAACCTTTACTGGTAACTATACCTTCTGGTATGAGTCATCACAGTTGATGAGCCGTCAGATTAATGACAAGAACAAAAAGAACGAAGAGAAGCGTCAAGCTTTATTGGACTTTATTGCCCGATTCTCTGCCAATGCCTCTAAGAGTAAACAAGCAACTTCTAGAAAGAAGGCTTTGGAGAAATTGACCATTGAAGAAATTGAACCTTCTAACCGTAAATATCCTGGAATCATTTTCCAACCATTGCGCGATGTAGGTAACCAGATTCTAAACGTAGAGAATCTTAGCAAATCTGTTGATGGTAGAAAGTTGTTTGACAAAGTCAATTTCAGCATCAACAAAGGAGAGAAGATTGCTTTCTTAAGCCGAGATCCATTAGCCGTTACTAGCTTCTTTGAAATCATCAATGAAAATCAAAAAGCGGATACGGGTAAATATGAATGGGGTACTACCATTACTAAAGCATATTTGCCTGTTGAGAACAATGAGTTCTTTACTGAAGGCCTTACCCTAATGGATTGGTTACGCCAATTTGTACCAGCGCATGTGACTGATGCAGATGAACCTTTTATTAGAGGCTTTTTAGGTAAGATGTTGTTTAGTGGTGATGATATTGCTAAGAAGACCAATGTACTGAGTGGGGGAGAGAAAGTGCGTTGTATGGTAAGCCGTATGATGCTACAAAATCCAAATGTTGTTGTATTGGATCAACCGACCAACCACTTAGACCTGGAAAGTATTCAAAGCTTTAACGAAGGTTGTCAAACATTCAACGGGATTGTGATGATTACTTCACATGACCATACCTTCTTGCAAACCGTTGCTAACAGAATTATTGAGTTAACGCCTAAAGGAATCATTGATAGGTTAATGACTTTTGATGAGTATATGGAAGATGCAAGGGTGAAGGAATTGAGAGAAGAGTATTATAGCTAAAACCTAATATTAATAACTGTTTCAAAAGAGAGCCTCGGCTCTCTTTTTTTGTTTTCTGAATGACGAATATTTACTTTGAAATAACAATTAATCGTCATTTTTACAGTTTTAAATGCTGAATTTGAAACTTTTTTTAAAATTAATATAGAACACATATAGATAAAAACTATGTTCAATTTGCTTTAAAAGAAGATTTTAAACCTGATATTTCTCACTTAATGAGTTTTTTAATAAAATTTTAATCT
>CAIZMD010000684.1 GCA_903933995.1 uncultured Bacteroidota bacterium | reverse complement strand
CTCCAATTGATTGAACTATTATTAAGAATGTTATGATAAAAATGCACTTCATTCTTGCAAAATTGAATTTAGTTCAACCTTTTGTACCATAGAAGTTGCAACAAATTTCTTTACGGCAATTTCGCTTGAAAAAGCAGCAATATTCCCATTCATAGGTGATTTAAATTTTTCACCTTTAAGTAAAAATGATTTTCCAAATTCAACCAATGCATTTGGACTCATATAATCAACTAACCAAATTTGATCTTTTTCGGATTTTAAATTTTGGTTTGACTTTAAGAACCCTTGCATACATATTATATCGTCAAATTTTAAGGACCGTCCCTTTGCCGTAAAATAAACTGAACCAAATCTTACATCACTTAGGGTCATTCTACAAAATTGACATTCATCCTTACCTAACTTAATGGCATCTGGTTTGCTATTACATGCAGTTGTCAAAAAGAAAATTGTGACAACGGATACAAGAGGAAGTGTATTTTTTGAACTAGATTGTAAACTTGGTTTCCTTTTAAGTTCGTATATAATTAGTCCTAATAAACATACTCCTACTGCTATAAATATCCCCCCCCCTATATCGGGTATTGAATAAGCCCCAAAATTGAGCAATTGCTTAAATCCAATTAAAGGAGGTTGATATGCCATTCCTGGAATTCTAATAGCTGCATCAGGATCAAGGTCATGTCCATATTGATATTCCCATCGCCAAAAATCAATCATGGCAAGTACCCCAAATAAAACAAATAAAGTAAAAAGCCAATTCATCCATTTCCGCTTTCCAATTAAAGCCACCAATAAAAAAGACACACTAAAAAAAACAATGATCCCTGGTAGAATTTTAAATTCAGCAAAGTCTTCATTGTGAAGCGTTTTCATACCAATATAATGGTTCAATCCATTGATGATATCTACGCTACCTCCTAGCTTGTTGGGATAAATTTGCATCATTAGTCCTTCGGGATACTGTGGAGCATCTAATTCTATTCTCCACATTGGTACAAAAAGTACTGCGATCAATGATAACCCACAAACAAAAAGCAAAATCCTAGATAAGGTTTTCATATAAAAATATCAGAGATAAAAAATAAGGTCATACCTATCAATACAAGTGTATCTGCAGGTATGACCTTTAAACCTATTTTGAAGCAGGAGCAACTGCAACCGGGTTGGCTCCTAGACTATAAGTTAATTTGGTATTGCTTCCAGCAGGGGATACTCTAACATATCCCTGCATTTCTTGGTGCAAAGCACTACAGAAATCAGTACAGTAAATAGGGAACATACCAACTCTATCTGGCACCCATTTAAGCGTTTGAGTTTCACCTGGCATGATCAATAATTCAGCATTGATGGCCCCTTTCACAGCAAATCCATGTGGAACATCCCAATCTTGCTCTAGATTAGTTACATGAAAATAAACTTCGTCACCCATTTTCACTCCTTCAATATTATCTGGAGAGAAGTGAGATCTAATAGAAGACATATAAACGTGAATTTTATTTCCTTCTCTAACAACTTTTGTTGCCCCTTCACCCTTTGAAACATAAGGGTGTTTGTTTTCATCAATCTTGAAAAATTTGACTGAATTTTTTCTTACTACTTCAGCCTCTATAGCCTGAGCGTAGTGTGGTTCACCTATTGTTGGAAAATCAAGTATTAATTGCATTTTATCTCCACTTATATCATACAATTGCGCACTTTGAGCCAATTCAGGACCAGTTGGAAGATATCTGTCTTTAGTTATTTTATTATAAGCAATCAAATACTTTGGTGATGGCTTTTTGCTATCTCCACCTGGAATACAAAGGTGTCCAACTGAATAATAAGTAGGAACTCTGTCTAATACTTTCAAGTCTTTAATATTCCATTTGACAACTTCACTAGATACAAAGAATGATGTGTAAGCATTACCCTTACCATCAAATTCTGTATGCAATGGCCCTAGTCCTGGTTTTTTAACCTCACCATACAAAGCTGATTCATATTTGATTACTGGAATTCCATCGTAGTCTCCAATAAAATCTTTTGCAGCTATGGCCTTCACCATTTTGTCAAAACTAAAAACAGGAATCAAAGCAGCCAATTTTCCACTTCCAACAATATATTCTCCGGTTGGATCTACATCACAACCATGCGGAGATTTTGGACATGGAATCATGTAACAAATATCTTTTAGCTCTTTAGCATCTAACACAATTACTTCAGTTTTAATTGTAGAAGTAGCAGTATGCGTTTTCTCATCATATCTATTACTGGCATAACGAACTGATTGTTTACGTCCTTTACCCGCCTTCAAATATTCTTCTGCTTTTTTCCAATTCACAGCCATAATAAAATCCTTATCACGTTGAGAAGCATTCACTTCTAACAATGAATTGGCTTGTTCAGTATTGTAACAACTGAAAAAGAACCAACCATGAGATTTTCCTTTACCAGAATGACTTAAATCAAAATTAACTCCAGGACATTGGATCTGAAAAGCAATATCCATT
>CAIZMD010000683.1 GCA_903933995.1 uncultured Bacteroidota bacterium | reverse complement strand
TAGCCGTTTTCACAATACCCTTAATACTAGTTTTCTTTCTAAAACGGATTCCACATTTGTGCCCAACAATTTATTGAGCAATGACTTCTTTTTTAATCAAGGCATATTTACTGTTAGAGCTGGTTTTAGTTTTGTGTTTGCGCAACAATTGCACTTAGTTTTTGGGGCCCAAGCAGAAGAGACCAAAACAAATTTTGATTTTGTAAAAGGCAATTCAGCCAATGTTTCTAATAGTTATTGGAACCTGTTGCCAAATATCACTTTGCGCAAAGAATTTAGTAGGGCCATGAATACTGCATTAGTCTATCGCGCCAGCATTCGTAGACCAGGTTTGGGAGAATTGAATCCCAATATTGATTATAGTGATCCCTATAATCTGCGTTTTGGTAATCCCTTTTTATCACCCACTTTGGCAGATAATTTTGACTGGAATTTTTCACTCATGAAGGGCAAATACTATATCAATACTTCTGTTGGTTACAATGTTGTCAAGCAGGTGATCAATAGTTTTAGGACCCTGGCTGGTGGTGGTAAAACCTTTATTACCTATGTGAATATTGCAGATAGAAAAGAGTATGAAGCCAGTGCCTGGGGAGGTTACACTTTTAATAAATGGTTTAGAATGAATGGAAGTCTTGGCTATTCTTATAATGTATATGCGGAAGCCGAAAAACTATTGTACAAATACCAAGACGGAGGCAGTTTTTATACCACGGTTCAATACACTTATAATCCCAATAGTTTTTTAACCATGGAAGGAACTGCAAGGTTTAGCAGTTTTGCAGATCCACAGGGTAGGAGTAGGAGCAACCTGACCATGAATCTTGGTTTTATGTACCGATTCTTTGAACGCAGATTGGTAGTGGGAATCAATATTGCTGATCCCTTTAGGGCACAACAATATTTTTCTTCTGTTTATGGAACCAATTTTAATATTGAAAGTTTTAGTAGCAGCAATACTAGAAATTTCAGGTTAACCCTTTCTTATCAACTCAATAAGTTGGTACAGAAAAAAGCCATTACTGATAAACAGAAACAGGATATTATTAATAAAGTGAAATCAAAGAAGGCGCCCGTTCCTCCGGTTAAGAAACCGATTGTTTAATTCTAGCAGTTAGCCAACTGTCTTTAATGGGAATAATCCATTTCTCCAACATCTCGCCCTTATTGGCTACCAAATTGTTGAAGTACATAGTATCTTGACTAAGGAAGCCATTGTCAAAACCGTATTGTAATTGAGCCAACGGCAATAGTTGAATTTTGTCTTTTACTAGAAATGCTAAATTCTGTCTATTGAAGAGGTCTATTTTAAATTGCTCTTCTACTTGTTTGATGAGTCTAATAGAGCTATCTGTGCTACAGCCGCTTACACCTGCGGCGGTTTCATCAGCCATGATCACTATGAATTGACCAAACAGCAAATTGGCAAATCCCTTAACAGGAGTACCATGTGTTTGCCAAGCAGCTACAAATGCTTCTAATTGGGGTTCTAAAGCCAGTGCTTCAGACATGGTTAATAACCTACTGCATTGGTAAATCCAAACCCTAGAACTAGGATGAAAATCGGCTGGTAAATATTGTTCAAAATCAAGATTCATAGTGCAAAATTAATCATTATTCCATGGATGCTGCAATGAGTTCAGCAATATCTAAAACGGCAACTTGGCTTTCTTGTTCTCTGTTTTTAACACCATCGGTCATCATGGTATTACAAAACGGACAGGCAGCTGCAATGATAGAAGCTCCCGTTGCCAAAGCTTCATCTGTTCTTTCAATATTGATCCGTTTGTCACCGGGTTCATCCTCTTTGAACATTTGTGCCCCTCCGGCACCACAACAAAGTCCATTACTTTTACAGCGTTTCATTTCTACCAATGCCACGTCAAGTGCTTCTAATACTTTTCTTGGGGCTTCATAAATATTATTGGCCCTTCCTAAATAGCAGCTATCATGGTAAGAAATCTTTTTCCCTTTAAAGTCTCCACCTTCTTTGATTTTGATTTTTCCTTCATCAATGAGCTGTTGCAAGAAACTAGCATGGTGCAATACTTCATAAGTGCCGCCCAATTCAGGGTACTCGTTTTTTAAAGTATTAAAACAGTGGGGACAAGTGGTCACAATTTTCTTAATTCCATATCCATTAAGGATTTGGATATTTTGGTAAGCCATCATCTGAAATAAGAATTCATTTCCGGCCCTGCGCGCAGGGTCTCCACTGCAGGCTTCTTCTTTTCCAAGAATAGCAAAATTGATTCCTACTTTATCAAGAATACTAGCAAATGCCTTGGTGATTTTTTGAGCTCGTTGGTCAAAACTACCCGCACAACCTACCCAAAACAGGATTTCAGGGGTTTCTCCACTTTGCATCATTTCTGCCATGGTACGCACCTTCATAACAAGAGTTTATACGAATGTACTGCAATTTAGTCTTGCACTCAAGACGCAATGTTTAAAATTAACTAAGGCAAAATTTTGGCTAACGCTTTGTACTTATTGGACTTATATTTGAGGATGGTCTTAGCCATTTTTTACGGATTTCTTGTTAGTTTTCTTGGGCAATTGCCTTTAGGTAATATGAGCTTTACAGCCACTCAGGTGGGATTACAGGAAGGTATTTCCAAAGCATGGCAATTTGCAATTGGGGTGGCCTTGGTAGAAATGGTCTACCTACGCCTAGCGCTTACTGGAATGGATTGGGTAGTGCAGCACAG
>CAIZMD010000682.1 GCA_903933995.1 uncultured Bacteroidota bacterium | reverse complement strand
TATACCACAGAGGGAAGGAACGTAAATTAGATTGTCTCAAATTCAATGCTTTCCACTATGAGAATTAGCCCTAAAAGCCAGATTCTGGCCATCTTATTTCTAACAGCTTTTGCTTTGCCAGTTTTGGCAAAAATGAGTAGTAAACCTGATCCCATTAAAAATATGCAGGTTTTAGTCTACACCAAGAATGGGAAGGGCTATGTACACGATAATATTGCATCGGCGGTAGCCAGTATACAAACAATGGCAAAAGCAAATGGCTTTTCAGTTGTGGTTAGTGATGATCCAGCTGTTTTTACAGAATCCAACCTTAAAAAGTTTCCTTTTGTAGTATTCACCAGTACTAATAATGATGTCTTTGATACAGATGATCAACGGCTTGCCTTTAGGCGATATATAGAAGCGGGAGGTGGTTTTGTAGGTGTGCATTCTGTAACTGGTACAGAAAGAAACTGGAAATGGTTTAAAATGATGATTGGAGAAACTTTTTCTTGGCATGCCAAATTTCAAAAGTTTGCCATTAAAAATATGGACCCCATGCACCCCTCAATGCAAGGTGTGCCAGCTAGATGGGAGCGGGAAGACGAATGTTATTTTGGAAAGGAATTATATCCGGGTATTAAAGTATTGATGGCTCATGAATTGAGTAGTTTACAACCAGACCAAACGGAGACCATTGTTAAAAATGCAGGTTCTTATGCCCATTATTATCCTGCTGTTTGGTACCAAGACTTTGAAGGTGGACATGTTTGGATTACCACCTTGGGTCATAGTAAGGAATCCTATGCAGAACCCGTTTACCAAAACCATCTTTTACAGGGATTAAAATATATGGCTTCAAAATATAAGGGCATTAACTTTAATAATGCCAAATCAACCTCAAAAGATGATCCATTAAAACCATAATCATGTCAGAAAAAAAATCATTCAATCGTAGGGATTTTATGAAAACAGGATTCAAGGGTGGTGTAGCTACAACGCTTGCCATGACTGGATTCCCCACCATTGTTCCTGCTTCCGTATTTGGAAAAAATGCACCCAGCAATCGTCTCAATATTGCAGCCATTGGAGTAGGAAGAATTTCCAGAGACCATGATATGGCTGAAACGCTCAAATATGATCATGCCAGAATTATGGCTGTTTGTGATGTAGATAGTAAGCGATTGGCCGATGGTAAAAAATATGTGAACGATTATTATAGTAAGTAGCTTGCGAAACCCTATGACGGGGTTACTATGTATTCTGATCATAGAGAGTTGCTATTGAACAAAGATATTGATGGGGTATTGATTAGTACCCCAGACCATTCGCATGCATATCTAGGTATTCATGCAGTGGAAGCAGGAAAAGATGTGTATTTACAAAAGCCAGCCTCTTTAACTATTGCAGAAGGTAGGGCACTGAGTAATGCGGTTCATAGAACAGGAAGGATTCTCCAAATAGGAAGCCAGCAAAGGTCCTCACCTCAATTTAGGTATGCAGCTGAGTTGGTTAGAAATGGAAGAATAGGTACTTTGAAAAAAGTGTATGTGGGTTTGCCAGGAGACCCTGGAGGCGATGAAGAACCTGAAATGCCCATTCCTGCCAATTTTAACTATGATGCTTGGTTGGGGTCAACACCTTATGTATATTATACAGAGAAAAGAGTACACCCACAGCATGATTATAGCCGCCCAGGTTGGTTGCGTTGTGAACAATTTGGAGCAGGTATGATTACCGGATGGGGAGCTCACCATGTGGATTGCGCACATTGGGGTATGGATACAGAATACACAGGGCCTATTGAAATTTCTGGCAAAGCCGATTTCCCAACCAAGGGATTATGGAATGTACATGGTTTGTTTTCAACAGAAGGTCTTTATTCCAATGGAGTTAGGATGATTATCAGTAATGAATTACCAAATGGCATTAAGTTTGAAGGAACAG
>CAIZMD010000681.1 GCA_903933995.1 uncultured Bacteroidota bacterium | reverse complement strand
TTCACGGCCTCGTCTAGTGGGGTGGGTTGTTTCTTGTTAAAAAACGGGGTAATACCCAACTGTTGTATATAGGCATTGATGATATGAAAATCATTTTTCCTGATGGCTTCATTCATGTCATGGATAATCCCCAAAACACTACCCGGATAAAACTGGGTAGGGTGCGCGGTTAATACCACCCGCACTTTGAATTTCCGCAGCTTTTGTTTGAGCAGGTTGGACTTGCCCATAAATCCTGCTTCATTGATCAGGGATTTTAAACTTCCCGGACCTTCTATATTATTCACTGAGTCAAATGCCGCGTCTTCAATGGCGTCAAATAATACAATCTGACGTTCTATATATTGTACAAACTTGAACAATCGGTCTAGTTTGTCAGCTTCTGTAACCGCATTGGTATGTTGCTCAAAAAAACGGTCTACAATCTGCATAGGGGTTTTGCCATCGGCATAGCCATCTATACAGGCTTGTAGTAAAATGGGTAACAAAGCACCCACATTGGCTATTCCAGAGAAGGGCAGGGCCGAAAACAGACTATTGTAAATAGTGTATTTATCGGTCACATTGCGTTTGAAATTGAGTATATATTCTGATGAAGGCATAAACTAATTGAGCCCCCAAGATAAATAAATCCCCCCTAAATTCCTCGACTAATGCCATGAAAAGCTTGTCAGGATTGAATTTGGGGCTAATGATTGTTAGTTATGACAATAAATTTAATGTGATAGCGAATGGCTTTTTTGCTACAAATTCCTCATATTTTATTTGTTTAAAATGGGTCATCGATCACATAAAAAAAGCGGTCAAGCCAATTAAACTTTCTACTTTTCCATTAGTCTTAATGCTTCAAGTGAACCCATGCACGCTTCGGATCAAGAATTGTTAGCTTTATTTTCCAATGCCGCTACTAGGGAGCAGGGTTTTACGCAATTGGTCAAAAAATACCAGGAAAAAATTTATTGGCATATCCGTAGAATGGTCATTGACCACGCTGATGCGGATGATGTTTTGCAGAATACCTTGATCAAGATTTGGAAGGGTTTGAAAAATTTTAGAGAAGAGAGTCAGCTTTTTACTTGGTTGTACCGGATTGCCACCAATGAAACTTTGAGTTTTTTGGCCCAGCAACAAAGAAAAGCCACCCAGAGTTTGGATGAAATGACGGAATCCTTGGCCAATAAGGTAAAAGCAGACCTGCATTTTAACGCCAACCAACTAGAATGGCGTTTGCAACTAGCCATTCAGGAATTGCCTGAAAAGCAACGTGTGGTCTTTCATTTACGCTATTATGACGCCATGCCCTATGAAGAAATGAGTAAGGTATTGGATACCAGTGAGGGTGCTTTAAAAGCCAGTTACCACCACGCAGCAAAAAAAATTGAGGCTTTTATTAAAAACTATTAAACCAGACTGATCTTACGCAGTCAAAGAATGGCAATGTATTCACGTAACCCCATAGAAATAGAATTACAAGAGATAGCACCAGCCTTGGCAAATGCCAATCCTGTACTGCCATTTCAAGCGCCAAAGGGTTATTTTGAGGCTTTGGAGCCCCTTGCCTTGGTGCAGGAGCCGGCTTTTTTTGGGGAATCAGCATTGCCTTTTCAAGCACCAGCAGGTTATTTTGAGACCATGCCGGAAGCTTTGATGAGCAGGATCAAGACCCAAGAAGCGCAAGATGCAGTATTGGAAGCGTATGAACCAGCACCAAAAACAGCTCCTTTGGTTCAAATGGTCAAGGCCCGCAAATGGATCATGTATGCCGCAGCAGCCATGCTTACTGGGATCTTGGTAACAGGTGCTTTTTTGTTCTCTGATCAACCTGTGGATCAAATGAAGGAACAATATCAAATGGAAGATTTAGGTGCGGCATTAGACGCAGTACCTGATGCCGCATTAGAACAATATTTAGAGGACAACCAGACCATTGCTGTAGACGAAGTATTGGTTAGTCCTAGTCAAAAAATACCAGAATTAAATGTTCATATTCAGAACATCAGCAATGAAAATCTGAATAGTTATTTAGAAGAAAACAGTCATTTAGAATCCGGTGTTGCCGAATAAAATACGCATCATGAAAAAGATTTTTACACTTATTTGCTTACTGGCTTTCTTGCAAATCAACGCCCAAGCACAACCTGAACGCCCACCAGCAGACAGACCCAATATTCAAGGTTTGAAAATTGCCTTTATTACCAAACAATTATCCCTAAACTC
>CAIZMD010000680.1 GCA_903933995.1 uncultured Bacteroidota bacterium | reverse complement strand
CCTTGATCCTTGGCATAGGCGGCCATTTCACACATCAGGGCAACCGCACTAATGGCGTCTTTGTCACGAACTTGGTCACCAATCATCAAACCAAAACTCTCTTCACCACCTATGATATAGTTCTCCTGTCCTGCTTTTGCTTTAATTAACTCTGCAATCCATTTAAATCCAGTAAGTACATTATAACAAGCAACACCATAGCCAGCAGCTAGGTCGTTGATCATTTGTGTAGTTACAATAGTTGTAATAACCATGTCATTGGGCTGCGCAATCCCTTTGGCCTTGCGGGCTTCCATCATGTAATTGCAAGCCAATACCGCAGTTTGGTTACCATTCATGAGTACCCATTCTCCGTGGTGATTTTTAACCCCAATCGCTACCCTATCTGCATCAGGATCTGTTCCCAATAAGATATCAGCATCCAATTCCTTGGCCAATTTTAAACCAATTCCCATAGTAGCAGACTCTTCCGGATTGGGATAAGCAACCGTTGGGAAATTACCATCTGGAGTAGCTTGCTCTTCCACAATGGTTACATTGTTAAATCCAAAAGCTTTTAATACTTCTGGCACCAAAGTAATCCCTGTTCCATGGATAGGTGTATAAACAATCTTCAAGTCTTTTTGTCTGGCAATCACATCAGGATAAACACTCAAGCCCTTTACCATATTGATATAGGCATTGTCCATATCCTTTCCTAAAATGCTAATATTAGCATCGCCCCCGCTCCATTTTACCTCATCAATACCTGAAACAGCTTCCACTTCCTTAATCACATTCTTGTCATGTGGAGGTACTAACTGACCGCCATCATTCCAATATGCTTTGTATCCATTGTATTCTTTGGGGTTATGTGAAGCGGTACAAACCACACCAGCATTGCAACCCAAATGTCTAATGGCAAAACTTAATTCAGGGGTAGGACGCAAGGCTTCAAATAAGAAAACTTTGATTCCATTGGCAGCAAAAACATGGGCAGTGGTTTCAGCAAAAAAGCGGCTATTATTTCTACTATCGTGTGCAATAGCTACTTTAATTTCAGCATCACCGTAAGTTTTCTTCAAGTAATTGGCAAAACCCTGGGTTGCCATTCCAATAGTATATTTATTGATTCTATTGGTACCAACTCCCATGACTCCCCTAAGACCACCTGTTCCAAATTCCAGGTTGCGATAAAAAGCATCTGCTAATTCATCCTCATTATTTGCCTGTAATGCACTAATAGCATCCTTAGTGGCTTGGTCATAATTACCACTGGTCCAGACATTAACCCTTGCTTGTATTGTTGCATCCATGATTCAAGATTTAATTGATTGGTAAAACGAAGTTACACAATAGATTATTTTACAATTTATTATTCATTGGGAACATCTGCCAGTTATTTAGCAGATAAATTTTCATTTACCCAATATAAGCACCTATCACTTCCCCATTGGCCACTTCTACCTGAATATGATCTTTGGGTGTAGTGGCTATGGATAAACCCACATAATCGGGTTTTACGGGATAGAGTTTGTGCATTCTTTCTACTAATACCAGGGTTTGTATGGTTCTAGGATAGTATTCCATTAAGGGCTTTAATCCATACAATAGCGTTTTGCCACTATTTGCAACATCGTCAATTAAGACTATGTTGAGGTCAGTAAAATTCGGGTTTTCACTCAATATTACTTCTTTGGGCAAATCTTTGTCTAAGCTTACCGTAATATTAATCACCTGATTTTTGACATAGGGCTTTAAAAAAGCGGCAATTTTCTCTGCAATCACGGTTCCATTATTTCTAACCCCTATTAAAATAATATCCGCCTCACTACCACTTAGGTTTTCAGCCAATTCCAAAGCCATCCTATGTAGTTTCTGGTTGGCGGATTCCTGGTTGAGGATATATTTTCTTTCTGACATATACTGGTTTGAATTCCAAAAATAAGCACAATAAAACCATTCCCCAATCCAATTTACAACAGTCCAAAACCGCTATCTTAGCAGTATAACTTTTGCATCATGGCCTTTCTACCACAAATCCTATTCTTGGTCTTGACCGTTGTTTCTGTATGGTTATTTAGCAAAAAAGCCATTGAAATCAAACGCAATATCTTTTTGGGCAAACCAGAGGATCTCAATAACCATCCTCAAGAACGTTGGAGAAACCTATTTCTTCTGGCATTGGGACAAAAGAAAATGTTTCAAAACCCCTTAGTGGCAGTGATGCACTTGGTGGTCTATGCTGGATTTATCATCATCAATATTGAAGTATTAGAAATTGTGCTGGATGGACTTTTGGGAACCCACCGTTTGTTTCTTCCTTTTTTGGGATCTGTCTATGCTTGGTTAATCAATGCTTTTGAAGTATTGGCTTTTTTGGTATTAGTTGTCTGTGTCATCTTCCTTGTTAGAAGAAATATCATCAAGCTAAAACGCTTTGTGAGCAAGGATTTGAACGGATGGCCAAGATCAGATGCCAATTATATTTTAATTACAGAGATTGTTTTGATGACTTTGTTTTTAACCATGAATGCCATTGATCTTGAACTACAATCAAGAGGTTTAGAACATTATCGTTCAACAGGATCATTTTGGATTTCAAGCCAAATGGTCCCCCTATTTCAAGGGTTTAGTGCTGATGGTTTGGTCATCTTTGAAAGAATTTTTTGGTGGTTACATATTGCTGGCATTTTTGCCTTTTTGAATTATTTACCATATTCCAAACACTTGCATATTATGCTGGCTTTTCCCAATGCCTATTATGCCAGATTAGAGCCTCAGGGCAAGATGCACAATATGGTATCGGTTCAAAATGAAGTGTTATACGCCATGCAACCAGAATTGGCTCCTACAGATGCTGCTCCCCCAGCCCGTTTTGGCGCCAAGGACATTTTTGACCTAAGTTGGAAAAATTTGTTGGATGCCTATAGTTGTACGGAGTGCGGTAGGTGTACATCGGCCTGCCCGGCCAATATCACGGGCAAATTGTTGAGCCCTAGAAAAATCATGATGGCTACCCGCGATAGATTAGAAGCCGTTGGCAAAAATATCAACACCAACAAGTCATTTGTAGATGACGGCAAATCCTTATTGCATGACTATATCAGTGTAGAAGAATTACGCGCTTGTACCACTTGCAATGCCTGTGTAGAAGCCTGCCCTGTAAGTATTGCTCCTATGGAAATTATTGTAGAATTAAGAAGGTCATTGATCATGGAAGAAAGTAATGCGCCTCAGGAATGGAATGGCACATTTAGCAATATTGAGAACAATTTTGCACCATGGAAATTCTATCCTGATGACCGTGATAAGTGGACTGCAGAAGCTTAGTTTACACAAAAGGATGATAGATCATTCTATAGAGTTGCAACAAAGCTGTTAATAGGAATACT
>CAIZMD010000679.1 GCA_903933995.1 uncultured Bacteroidota bacterium | reverse complement strand
TCCTTTGGGGCAGACGTAGAACAACTTCCCATGTTCTGGATTGTGGCACCCTTGGTGGGCATGATTGTACAACCTTTAATTGGTCATTATAGTGATAATACTTGGACTAGATTGGGTAGAAGAAAACCTTATTTTTTAGCGGGAGCCATTCTCTCCTCAGCTGCGCTAATTTTCTTACCTAATGCAGGTTCTTTATCAGCCATCGTGCCAGCCCTTTGGATGGGAGCCGGCATGGTCATGATCATGGACGCTAGTTTTAATGTGGCTATGGAGCCCTTTAGGGCCTTGGTAGCTGATAATCTACCCGACTCTCAAAGAACATCGGGCTTTGCCGTACAAACCTTTCTCATTGGTATTGGAGCCGTAGTTGGTTCTGAATTACCATCCTTCTTAGCCAAACAAGGATTTTCTCAAGAAGCTGGGCCTTCAGGCGTTGCCGATAATATCAGATATAGTTTTTACATAGGAGCCGCAGTATTTATGGCAGCCATTTTAGTTACCGTATTTTTTTCTAGAGAATACAATCCTAAAGAATACGAGCAGTTTCATGGTAAGAAAGATGTTGATGCGCCCAAAGCCGCGGTATCAGACATTTTCAAAGACTTTGCTAAAATGCCCAAGACCATGAAACAATTGGGATTGGTGCAATTTTTTTCATGGTTTGCCTTATTTAGTATGTGGGTATTTACTACCGATGCAGTAGCTACACATGTCTATGGATTAACTGGTGACTATGCCAAATCTGTAGCCTATAATGAAGCAGGAAATAAAGTGAGTTCTGCTTTTGGAACTTATAATTTAGTAGCAGCTGTATATGCATTGATGTTGCCCCTAGTAGCCAAATTTTTAGGAAGAAAAGGCACGCATGCATTCTCATTATTTGCAGGTGGGATTGGACTAATTTCTATCTTCTTTATCAAGGATCCTGAAATGCTTAAATTCTCCATGGTGGGCATTGGGCTTGCTTGGGCCAGTATTTTGGCCATGCCTTATGTAATCTTATCTGGTGCCATTCCTGCGGGAAAATTGGGCATCTATATGGGCATTTTCAATTTCTTTATTACCCTTCCCCAAATCATCAATGGTATTGGTGGTGGATGGATTGTGAAACATATCTACGGAGGTCAACCCATTTATGCCATTGTATTAGCAGGGTTCTTTATGATCTGTGCTGCCATCAGCGTTTTGTTTGTATATGATGCTGGTGCCATCAAAATCAAAGAAGGAAAAGATTAAAATATTATTGATACAAATTCATGTTATGAAAAAGATTACCCTTTTGGTTGTAATGGCTGCTTTGTTAAATCTGTTTGCAGATGCGCAATATGCCAAATGTTATCCCAGCAATTGGTGGATAGGAATGAAGTGGAACAAAGTACAAATCTTGGTACAAGGTGACTATGATGGCTTTAACAAAGAGCAGGTTCGCATTCAATATCCTGGAGTTAAATTACTCAAATCAACGCCACTTGAAAATGGAAAATACCTAGCCATTGATCTTGAAATTAGTGCTAGCGCCAAAGCAGGTAATTTGGTGATTGAATTTGTCAATGCCGGCAAAGCACACGCGGTGAACTGGCCTTTGTATAACAAAAGAGCAGGAAGGGGAACTGTCTTTGCACAAGGGGTTAATTCTTCAGATTTGGTGTACTTAATTATGCCAGACAGGTTTAGCAATGGCGATAAATCCAATGATAAAATTGCTGGGCTCAAAGACCAAAGTTTGGATAGGTCAAAAATTTATGACCGTCACGGTGGAGACTTACAAGGGATTATCAACCACTTGGACTATTTGAAAAACATGGGTGTAACCACTGTTTGGATGACACCTGTTTTGCTCAATGACCAACCCGAAAGAACCGAACACGGATATGCTATTACAGATCATTATACCGTTGAGCCAAGAATTGGAGGCACCGAAAAATATAAGGCTTTAAGCGATGCCTTACACCAACGTGGAATGAAACTGATGCAAGACGCTGTGTACAATCACGTGGGTAGTAAACACTTGACTTTTTTGGAACAACCAACCAAGGATTGGTACCACCAATGGCCTACTTACACAGGTACTTCTTTTAAAGATCAACCAGTATATGATCCATATGGTTCTGCAGCTGATAAGAAATTAATGTCTGATGGATGGTTTGTTCCAGAAATGCCAGACCTCAATCAAAACAATCCTTATGTATCCAACTTTTTGATTCAACACGCTCTTTGGAGTGTAGAAATGTTTGGCGTAGACGGATGGAGAATTGATACCTATATCTACAATGACCTGCCCTTTATGAATAAGTGCAACAAGGCCTTAACAGATGAGTATCCTAAAATCACGCTGTTTGGAGAAACCTGGGTACATGGCACAGCTTCCCAAGCTTTTTTTGCGGAGAACAATTTGAATGTTCCATTTAAAAGCAATCTGCAAGGCGTAACTGATTTTCAAACCCTGTTCTATGGCATATTTCCAGCCATCAAAGAAAAATTTGGATGGACAGAGGGAGTGAATAAATTATATACCACACTGAGTAATGATTTTTTATATAAAGACGCCAATAGAAACTGCATTTTCTTAGACAACCATGACCTAACTAGAGTCTACACAGAGTTTGGTGAAGACGCAGAGAAAGTAAAAATGGGTATTGCTTGGTTATTGACAACTAGGGGCATTCCTCAAATTTATTATGGCACAGAAGTGTTAATGAAAGGGGAGAAGAATCCTGATGGATATGTACGCTTAGATTTTCCTGGAGGATGGGAGGGCGATGCCAAAAATGCCTTTACTGGACAAGGCTTGAGTGAACAAGAAAAGTCCATGCAGGAATATGTAAAAACACTGGCCAATTTTAGAAAAAATAGTTCTGCCATTACCAAGGGCAAACTCATGCAATATGTACCGGACGATGGCCTCTATGTGTATTTTAGATACGATGCCAATCAAACCGTGATGTGTGTGATGAACACCAGTGAAAAGGACAAGACCGTTGACTTTGCCAAATTTGCAGAAAGAACCAATGGGTTTAATAAAGCCAAGAATATTGTTACTGGTGCAAGTTTGAGTTCCGGATTTCAAATCCCTGCTAAACGCATGTGGGTGTTGGAATTAAGCCGCTAGTCAATTTGGCTTTTCTTTGTTGTGTGAATTTGCTATTTTGGCCATGAAACCTATGGGTTCCATGAAACATTGCTTGTTCCATATCCTACTGTGCTTGCTTGGTTTGCAGGTTGCTGCCCAATGCAGTGATGCTGACCCAGGCCAAGTGGTCTACAAAGAAACATTTGGGGGCAATTTTAGTACGGGCAATTTTGGGTCTGCTCCAACAGCTTTTAATACTAGTTATACTTTCAAGAGTAGTGGAAGTATAGCAGTAGGTGAATTTGGCATTAGAAAAGCCAGACCCAATATCAATAATTGGGTAGAAGGGTCTGACCATACAGGAAATGGTGGGTTCATGATGATGGTTCGTTCCAATACAGCCAATCCCGTTTTTTTTGAAAAAGATATTGCCAATAATTGCACTATACAAACACAAGCCATTTGTTTTTGGTATGCCAGTTTAAATGCAAAAGGTTCAGGTAGAGAAGTGCAAATTAAATTAACCGTAACAGACCTGAATAATAATCAGGTGATTGCTTCACAGGAAACACCGGTTTTAAAAAATGAAGATTCCCTAGTTTGGTCAAACATGTCCATGGCCTATCAAATACCCGTTTCACCCAAGGGTGTGCGTGTGAGTTTATCCTTATCTTCTACTACACCTGTTCCTGATGATTTTGCCATAGATGATATTCGGATTGTCAATACCAATGCGCAGTCTATCATTTCCAGTTTTTTTCTCAATATCAACAATGCACCTATCTATACCTATCCCTTTTATGTATGTAGAGACGCGCAGGCGGCTTTTACCATCAAGGATTTGAGTGCTGCACAAATACAGGGCAAAATGTTTCAATGGCAAAGACTCAAGGAAGATTATTCCTATGAAGATATTCCAGGTGCCAATCAACCCAGTTTTTTAATCAGCGCAGCCCAAAGAGATGATTCCAGATTTTACCAATTGCGCATGGCTGATTCAGGCAATATTTACAATGCATCTTGCTATACTATTTCTTATCCCATTGGACTAAGGGTAGATCCTCAACCAGTGATAGTGAGTAATGGACCCATTTGTGAAGGTCAGGATTTAGAACTAACCATTACAGAAGGAACAACGGCTTATTGGATAGGTCCCAATGGATATACCAATACTGGTAACAAAATTCGCATCCCAAAAGCAACAACAGCAGCTTCCGGCAAGTATATTGCTCAAACAGTATTTAGTCCTGGTTGTAGTCAAACGGTTGATACCAATTTGGTAGTGACCGTTTATCCCAATCCCATACAATTAAAACTTCCTTCAGATACTGTTTTGTGTCAAGGAAAAACATTGTTGTTAAATGCAGGAGACCCCTTAGTGAATTACAAATGGTCAACTGGGGATACGCTTAATAGACTACTTGTTTCAAAAGAAGGTGTTTATGATTTGTATGCCTATAAAGATGGTTGTTATAAACAAACATCAGTAAGCGTTAACAGCATTGACCGGCCCATTATCAAAGCATTAAGTGATACCAGTATCTGTTTGGGAGATAGTATCAGCATCAATCCTGAAACCCAATATGCCACCAGCTTCAAATGGAATAATGGCTTGCAAACGCCTCAAATTAAAATTGCCAAATCAGGTCTCTATCAATTACAGGTGTCCAACCTTTGTGGTTTAGCAAATGCCTCTTTTAAAGTGGAAACAGGAACCTGTTTTGGTGCGCTTTTAATCCCCAATGCTTTTACACCCAATAGAGATGGATTAAATGATATTTTCAAACCCAGTTTGGATTTTAGTATTAGACAATACAGTATGAATATCTACAATAGATGGGGTGCCCTTGTTTTTAGCAGCAACAATATGCGCAAAGGTTGGGACGGGATGGTTAATCGTTTAGAACAACCTGCGGGTGCCTATATCTGGCAGGTGAATTATGTGAACAAAGACAATCAAAAAAAAGAGCAGCAGGGCACGGTCTTATTAATAAGATAAATTAAACATTGCGTTTTCCTTGGTGGTCCAATACAATGCTCTGCATATTTGATACCCCCAATTCTTTTTGAATCATTTTTTCCCAGCTAGCGCGATAGTTTCTTTGTTGTGACTGATTACCCAAGATCCAAATCACCGCTGTGTTTTTAAATACTTTTCTATTGCCTTCATGTGGAACTTGGTATTGGTCAAGCATGTTTAAAAATTCCAGGGCAGCAACCAATTCATGGGTAATGGGGTCGCCCGGATTAATGTCATCAATGACCAGTAAATCGCAATTGCGCCAAGACCAATCAGAACTACTTGTATCAAAAAAATCACTGTATAATTTATTGGCCGTAGTATACACGCAAGTATGATGCTGTATAGATAATTCATTGGCTATACCTACGCCTAAACTGCTCTTACCCTGATCCTTTGCCCCAAAGACCAACAAATGCGTTTTGTTTTTTACTGCTGTTATAAGATAGTCTTTGACCAAATTAGCCTGCGCAGGTTCCATAAAGAAATTCCATTGACTCAATCTAAACTGAAAGGGGTAGATGGCTTTTTGTTGGTAGATCTTGGTTAAGTACCAATGTCGTCCCGGAAATACAATTAATAAAGTGGCCAATAAAAGATTGGCCCAAAGTGGAATGGCAGTTGGTTCCAGCATTTTTCCAGCAGAAAAAGCCCCCAATATAAAAAACATCACATCTGTTGCAGTATCATATCCCACAT
>CAIZMD010000678.1 GCA_903933995.1 uncultured Bacteroidota bacterium | reverse complement strand
GGTACCTGCTGCCATATTTTTTACAACAGGGTTCACAATTTTGTACAAAGTATTGACCCAATATTCACGGTCTTGTAAACCCGTAGCTGCAATAATTGTGGTTGTTTGTGCTGATAGAGAAACAGTTAGGGTATAGAATCCAAAGATCAAAACCATCCTACTAAAAACTGTGGCCATTAATTTCATATGCGCAATGCTTATGGCACAATTTAAGCCGGTGTTGGCAAGAGACCTTATTTTTTTATGGTTACTGATGGTTTTGCTGATAAATAATCAATAGTATCATTAATACCATACCCGAGAACATCCAAATAGGAATCTTGGTCTTTGCTTTTAATTGTTGATAGTCTTCCTTCAAATTAGCTGGCATGTCTTTATCTAGCAGGGCCTGATGACAATTGCTGCAATAACTCACACCGGTTTTACCAGCGGGTAAATAAGGAATATAAAAGAAGTGCACGTATTTCTGAAACACTTCTATTTCTACACTATGATTAGAGGCGCAATTAGGGCATTTCTCTTGTGCCATTTCTTTTGCTAGTAAAATGGATTTGTGTCCTATAATATACATGACTGTTATTTGAGGGCTTGAAATTAGGCGCAGGGAAAAACCTGACCATACCCTAGACAGGGTATTTTGCTGGCGCGATGGTTCCTACAAGCATTTTACCACAAGCCTGAATTGCTTTAGTTTTGCGGCTATGGGACAGAAAAAATTGATCCGCTTTGAAGCCATTAAACAATTCCCCAATGTGCACGAGTATCCGCAAGACATGCAGGGTAAATGGAAGGACTATTTCAAAAACGAGGGTAGTTTAACACTAGAATTGGCCTGTGGCAAGGGAGAATACGCCGTGGGTTTGGGTAGGCTTTATCCGAATAGAAATTTTATAGGCATGGATCTAAAGGGAAATAGAATTTGGCGGGGGGCCAAAACTGCCCTTGACGAAGGTTTGACCAATGTAGCATTTGTACGCTCTCATATTGACAAGATCACGGATTATTATGCCCCTGGTGAAGTATCTGAAATCTGGATTACATTTCCTGATCCACAATTAAGGTTTTCTAGGGCCAAAAAAAGATTGACCTACCCTAGGTATTTAAGACTTTACCAACAGGTATTGGCTGAGGGCGGATTGGTACACCTAAAAACCGATAGCCCAGACCTATATCAGTTTACCAAAACCGTTTTGAACTTATTTGAACTTACGGTGTTAGAAGATACGGACAACGTGCATGCCCAACCAACGGTAAAACAGGATTTATTAATCAAAACCCATTACGAGGGTTTAGATATTGCCCAAAGCAATCGGATTCATTATCTCTGTTTTAAGATTGACAAGGAATTGCCAAAGGAAAAGGATGCCGTATTAAAACAATTGATTAGTGAGCGAGAACTTGATTGAGAACCTTGATTTTTATTACGATGAAAGCGGCAATGTTGTTTTCACCGAGCATTATCATATAAATAAGGGCCATTGTTGCGGACACGGATGCAGACATTGTCCCTATCAGTTTGAATCTGTTCCAGAACCCAAACGC
>CAIZMD010000677.1 GCA_903933995.1 uncultured Bacteroidota bacterium | reverse complement strand
TTTTGCTTCACCTGCGGCAAAACCAATCACGGTTCCAAGTCTAGCATAGGTATCGGGATTACCATGTGTAGTAGCCAAACCACCACCAATAGCTATATTAAAACCAATCAATTGACCTTCTTCAATAATAGCAATCAAACCAATATCATTGGCAAATACATCCACGTCATTATTGGGTGGAATGGCAATGGCAATCTTGAATTTTCTGGGTAAATATCGGTCTTGGTATAAGGGATCTTCTTCCTCTTTTCTATCAAGGATTTTCTCTTCATCCAACCAGATTTCATAATAAGCTTTTGTCTTGGGCATCAACAATTCACTGATCATGTCTGCATAAGCAAAGACCTGAGCGTGAATGGGTGACTCTTTAGGATGCGAGCTACAAAGCACATTCCTATTAATATCTCCACAGGTAGCAATAGAATCCAATTTGGCTTCATTAAATGCCTGAATGGTTGGTTTAATATGACTTTTAATCAAACCATGTAATTGCAAGGTTTGTCTACTGGTAATTTTAATCACCCCAGTGGCGTGTTCCCCCGCTATCTCATGGGTAGCCAACCACTGTGCGGGTGTTACAAATCCCCCGGGTAAACGCAGACGAATCATAAAAGAATACAACCTATCTAATTTCTTGGCTGCACGTTCTTCTCTCCTATCACGGTCGTCTTGTTGGTACATCCCATGAAATTTAATCACGGCTTGGTCATCTTCCCGAATAGCACCGGTTAGTTGGTCACCCAAACTTTCTTGGATGGTTCCACGTAAACCACGGCTTGCGGTTTTAATTCCTTCTATTATGGATAATTTTTCTTTTGCTGACATGCTAAACTAGATATGCTTTTATGAATGGATCAATACACGTCTTTGTGGTATCGATGCTTGTCTTTTAATTCATTGAAATAGGCTTTGGCGGCTTCTTCCGTTTTGTTTCCATGGGTTTGAATAACCTCTATCAACGCATTTTCAACATCCGTACTCATGGGATCTTTTTTACCACAGATATAGACATATGCCCCACCCTCAAGCCATTGAAACAATTCTGCTCCCTGCTCTTTGATTCTATGTTGCACATAGATTTTCTCCTTTTGATCACGAGAAAAAGCCAGTTCTGCTTTATTCAATACGCCAGTAGCAAACCAGTTTTGTATTTCTGTTTGGTATAAGAAATCGGTTGCAAAATGTTGTTCCCCAAAAAACAACCAGTTTCTTCCCGTTGCGCCAACCGCTTCACGTTCATACAAGAATCCCCTAAATGCCGCAATCCCTGTTCCAGGACCAATCATGATCACGTCCTTGTCTTGATCTGGGAGTTTGAAACGTTTGTTTTTCTGTACAAAAAATGACAATTGGTCTCCTACCTGATGTTTGCTTAAAAAATCAGAACAGCGTCCATATTTTTTTTCTTCACCAATCCAAAAAATATCTCTTGCCACCGTAATATGCACTTCCTCTCCTTGTGCAGCTGGTGAAGATGAAACCGTATATAATCTAGGAGACTGCGCAATCAATACATTCAATATTGCTTCTACTGTCTCTTTTGACTGAATGGAAAATTTTTGAAGTATTCCTAACAAATCCAAACTAGCACCTTTTAAATCTTGACCTATAATAGCACCAATTCTTTCTAATACTTTTTCTGAGAGATTAGCAATATTGAGTTTAGTATCTAATAATTCATAGT
>CAIZMD010000676.1 GCA_903933995.1 uncultured Bacteroidota bacterium | reverse complement strand
TGCCAGCTGGTTGAATGGGTTGCCCCTGCATAGATTCTGTTAAGCTTGGGAATAACATGGCAATAGCAAATTGTAACCCAAAGACCAAGACTATCCAAATAATAAATTGTACCAAACCAACTGCTCCAATTCCGGTAATCTTACCCATCATTAATTGGAAAGGTTTTACACTGCTGATTATCACTTCTGCAATCCTACTTACTTTCTCTTCCATGACACCACGCATGACCATGGTACCATAAATAAATAGGATAATATAAATCAGGAATCCAGAAATCATACCCACGGCATAGCTGACACCAACTTTTGTTTCTCCATCAGTTTTTCCGTTGGCGGTAGAAAATTTAATCAAATCCCTGTCTTGGTTTAGACTATCAATTTGAGCCTTGCTAATATGCAATGCTTCATAACGTTTGTCTTCTAAAGCCTTATTGATTCTGCGTTGAATTTTTTCTCTGGTCATTAGACCAACTGCTTTGTCAGACTTGAATTGCAATGAGTCTGTTCCTTGCAAAGTAAAGCTAGCAGGCACATACAGAGAGGCCGCATATTTTTTGGAGCTAATCAATTCTGGTAATGCAGCACTGTCTGCTTGAACAAATTCAAAAATGATTTCACTGTCTTTTGATTCAATCTTATTATTAAAAATATTGGCTTTGTCTGCAACAGCTATTCTGAAATTATCAGTTGTCTTTACAGAGAAATAGATAATCAGGGCATAAAAGCCAAAGATGATCAAGGGTAAACCAATGGTGGTTAGTAAAAAAGTTTTTTTCTGAACGCGGGTTAGGAATTCGCGTCTAGCTACTAATATTATCTTGTTCATATTATTGAATTAGTCGTTGATGTTTTGGAATGCGCGTGTAGTGCTTTTGCTGCCTTCTACTAGGTTAATAAAAATCTCATTAAGCGATGGTAAGATTTCATTGTATGCTTCAATACTTAGGTTTTGGTCTAAAAAGTATTTCAACACGTCATTACTCTTATAGCCTTCTTTGATTTTTACGGTTAGTTGATTGGCTTTCTGATCAACCAATTCAAAACTATCAGCACTTAAATTGGCAGGTACTTCTTGTAACTGAATCCTGAATTTGTTTTCTTTGAATTGCTGTTTTACACTAGATACCGTTCCATCTAATATTTTCTGACCTAGATTCACTAGTACAATATGATCACAGATTTCTTCTACCTGTTCCATACGGTGGGTACTAAAAATCACGGTGCAGCCTCTTTGGGCCAAACCGTAAATTTCATCCTTGATCAAATTGGCATTCACAGGGTCTAAGCCACTAAAAGGCTCATCCAAGATGATAAGTTTGGGTTCGTGTAATACGGTGGTCACAAATTGCAATTTCTGACTCATACCCTTACTTAGGTCTTCTACTTTTTTATTCCACCAAGATTCCATTTCAAGTCTTTGGAACCAGAACTTGATTTTTTCCATGGCTTCGGCCTTGCTCAATCCTTTCAATTGGGCCAGATATAAAGCCTGTTCGCCGATTTTCATTTTTTTATACAGGCCTCTTTCTTCCGGCATGTATCCAATCTTGATAATATCATTAATAGGGTCAAATTTTTGACCGTCTAATGTAATCTCTCCACTATCCGGATAAAAAATGCCGGTAATCATTCTTAAGAGGGTAGTCTTACCCGCTCCATTAGGGCCAAGCAATCCAAAGATGCTGCCCTTTTCAATGGAGAAGCTAATATCATCCACGGCTTTTTGGGTGGCATAATATTTTTTAAGATGCGCTAGTTCCAGAATCTTACTCATAAGTAAAGTTTATTGAGGTTGGGGTTTATGGGCTTAAATTAAGCCAAATCAACCTGTTAGTAGTACCGTTGGTACAAATATTACATAGACGGAAACTTGTTTGTTTTATTTTTGCAGTTGATTAAAACCCAGCCCAATGAAATTTGCCCGCAGGCCCTTGACGGTTATTGTATTATTAATGGTATTACTCACTGCTAGTAGCTGGGGTTTCTTGATTCACAAAACGGTGCAACAATTGGCTATTTATGAATTGCCATCTGCCTTAAAGCCTTTTTTCTATCAAAATATGGATAACCTGGTCTACAATGCACCCAGACCTGATATTCGCAGAAATACAGATAGCACAGAAGCCACCAAACACTTTATAGACTTAGAAGCATTTGGACCCAATGCTGCTAATGACATGCCCTTGGACTGGCCATCGGCGCTAGCCAAATATGGCCATGATAGCTTGATTAAATATGGTTATGTGCCCTACCATGTGGTTTACATGAAAGAGAAACTAGTGCAGGCTTTTAAAGACAAGAACAAAGACAGTATCCTTTTTTATGCAGCTGATATTGGACATTATATTGGAGACGCCAATGTGCCACTGCATACTACCCTTAATTATGACGGACAATTAACCAATCAAAAAGGACTTCATTCACTATGGGAGTCAATGATCCCAGAAATTGAAATTGCCAATTATACCTTGCATGCTAATCATAAAGCAACTTATTTGAAACATCCGGACCAAGCCATTTGGGAAGCTGTTAGAAGGGCTGCTATCTTGGTGCCAGATTTGTTGGCAAAAGAAAAATCGGTGAGTTTGCAATTTACCGATGCAAAGAAATTTAGGATTCAAATGCGAAGAGGTGTTGAAGCCAAATCCTATACTACTGAATTTGCAAAAGCCTATGCACAAGCTTTACAGAGTAGTGTTAATGACCAATTAATTCATTCTGCCAATTTGATTGCAGACTTTTATTACACGGCTTGGGTAGACGCGGGAAAGCCTGACCTATCAAGCATTAACACTGCTTTTACCAAAGAAAGCAAGGAAAAAATGAAGGCAGAACAGAAGGTTTATAAGAACAATGCTTTGTTGGCTCAGAAAATGTTATTGTCTAAAAAAGAAGCTGCACCACAAAGCAATTAGTGTTTGATCATTGCCAAGGTCTTGGCAATTTTTTCTCCATCCATGGCGGCACTAACAATGCCACCTGCATAACCAGCACCTTCACCACAAGGATATAGATTAGCTATTTGTGGATGTGCCAGACTTACTGGGTCTCTTGGAATTCTAACAGGAGAAGATGTTCTACTTTCTGTAGCCACCACCACTGCGTCATTGGTTAAATAGCCATGCATTTTTTTGCCAAATGCTTTAAAGCCTCCTTGTAAACTATTGTAAACAAATGCGGGGAGTACGCTGTCTAATGCTACAGAATGAATACCGGGTAGATAACTGTTATTGGGTAATTCTGCACTTTGTTTTTTGTTCACAAAATCTACCATTCTTTGTGCTGGTGCTACTAACTGACCACCTCCTGCAACAAAGCAGGCTTTCTCAATAGCAGCTTGAAAATGCATGAGTAGCAATGGATGTTTGGCAGGGTCTGTGTCTCCAAACAATTGGGGCTGCGGATCTTTCTTAAAAAATCGTACTGCGTCTTCCACCATAATCTGAACTACCATGCCACTATTGGCATAAGGATTATTTCTTTTACTTGGGCTCCATCCATTCACCACCACTTCTCCAGGATTGGTTGCTGCTGGCGCGATGATACCGCCGGGGCACATGCAAAAACTAAAAACCCCTCTTTCCTGTACTTGTTCTACCAGACCATAACTGGCTGGTGGCAAGTGTTCGTCTCTAATGGTGCAATGGTATTGAATGCTGTCAATTAAAGATTGCGGATGTTCAATACGCACACCAAGGGCAAAGGGTTTGCTCTCAATGAGTATGGATTGTGTATGCAATAATTCAAATACATCACGAGCTGAATGACCCGTTGCTAAGATTACTGCTTCTCCAACAAAATGATCCCCATCGGCGGTTTGTACACCTGTGATGATACCATTTTCTAGAATCAGCTTGCTGAGTTTTTTCTCAAATAAAAATTGACCACCGCTGTCTAAGATCTGTTGCCGAATAGCGGTAATAATATGTGGTAATTTATTGGTGCCAATATGCGGATGTGCTTCATACAACACCGTTTCATCTGCCCCAAATTGGTGCAAGAGTTGTAGAATGCGATTAATGTCTCCGCGCTTAGAGCTTCTAGTATAAAGCTTGCCATCACTATAAGTTCCAGCGCCCCCTTCTCCAAAACAATAATTGCTTTCAGGATTTACAATACCCGCTTTGTTCATAGCGGCCAAGTCTCTTCTTCTGGCACGAACGTCTTTACCCCTTTCTAAAATAATGGGTTGAATGCCTAGTTCAATGAGTTGCAATGCTGCAAAGAGTCCTGCAGGTCCTGCACCTACAATGGTTACTTTTCTGGCATCGGCCGAAAGTGTAGGAAAATGAATTGCTTGGACAGGTCTATCAACAAAGGGTTCATTGATAAAGGCCCTCACAGTTAGATTGATCCAAACCTGTGAGCGGCTTCTGGCATCAATAGATTGCTTGGTTTTGTAAAAACCAGTGATGTCAGAAAAAGGGACTGCCGAGGCGTTGGAAATATAGGTTTTAATTACACTATCATCCAGCGCCT
>CAIZMD010000675.1 GCA_903933995.1 uncultured Bacteroidota bacterium | reverse complement strand
GTTTATGACGCCCATGAGTACTTTACCCAGCAAAAAGAAGTCATGACCAGACCGGCCATTCAAAGGGTCTGGAAAGCCATTGAAAGCTTTAGCCTACGGCGATTTCCCCTAGGATATACTGTGAACCAATGGATTGCAGCAGCATTTCAGCTGGAATATGGGGTCAACTATGCCGTGGTTCGCAACCTGCCCAAGTTGACTGAGGCAGCCAAAGCATCTAGCTTGGAGGCATCGCCGAAGGCAATTGAGATGGATTCTAGTAAGCCATCGCCGCAGGCAGAACCGCAACCCTTTTTCATTTATCAAGGCGCGGTAAACCATGGACGCTGTTTTGAAACCCTGATCCCAGCCGTGCAATGGGTAGCTGCTCCTTTACGAATTTACGGAACTGGAAATTTTATAAATCAATCATTATCAATTATTAATGAATATTCACTTAATAATAAAATAGAAGTATTCAAACCCCTTGCTCCCCAGGCTTTACAGGCTACTACCCCATTAGCCCATGCGGGCATTACCCTCTTTGAAGCCCAGGGGCATAACCAATATCATTCCTTGGCCAATCGCTTTTTTGACTATATCATGGCGGGGATTCCCCAGCTCTGTGTTGACTACCCAGAGTACAGGGCTATTCAGGACCAATGGGAAATAGGTTTGTTAATTCCAGACACCCAAGCAGAAACAATTGCCCAAGGACTGAACAAATTGCTGGAAGACCGTGTTTTGTACCATAGATTGAAAGAAAATTGCTTGCAAGCTAGGCGCGTTTTGAACTGGGAATCAGAGGAAAAGGTCTTGCTAGCATTCTATGATCGCATTTTTATAAAACAGTAATTTGGACAAGCACTTACATATTATCTCTCTTAACGTGCCCTACCCGGCTGATTATGGCGGGGCATTTGACCTTTATTATAAGCTTCCTGCCCTTCAAGCGGCTGGGGTAAAGATTCATTTACACTGCTTTGACTATGGCCGTGGCAAACAAGAGATCCTAAATCAATATTGCGAGTCAGTCAACTATTACCCCCGTAAAAAGGGGCATCAAGCCATTTCTAGCGCCCTACCCTATATTGTGGCTAGCCGCAAAAACGAGGAACTCTTACAAAACCTACTCCAAGACGATTACCCCATTTTCATGGAGGGAGTGCACTGCACCTACCCCGTGATGGACCCTAGGTTTAAGGACCGCAAGTGTTTTGTACGCTTACACAATGTAGAATATCGTTATTATAAAGATTTATACCGCAGCAGCAGCTCTCCTTTAAAGAAAGCCTATTACTGGAATGAGAGCCGCTTATTGCGCAAATACGAGGCCCAATTGGCCCAAAAAGCCACGTTCTGGGGCGTAACCGAGGCCGATGACCAAGTGTATAGAGACGAGTTTGGTTGCAAAAATATTGAACACTTACCCCTTTACCTACCCGAATGGCAGGTAGATTGCCTAGAAGGAATGGGCAATTATTGCTTTTACCACGCAGACCTGAGTATTGACGCCAATGAAAAAGCCGCCACTTGGCTGCTGAAAGAAGTCTTTGAGAAGATCAAGATTCCATTGGTAATTGCCGGAAAGAATCCATCGCCCCAGCTCATGGAATTAGCCCATGTGCATTCCCATACTTGCTTGGTAGCCAACCCTTCTGAAAAAGAAATGCAGGATATGCTGGCCAAGGCCCATATTAATGTACTTCCTGCCTATATTGAAACCGGGATGAAGGTAAAACTGGTGAACGCCTTGTTTCATGGCCGCCATTGTGTAGTCAATGATGCCATGGTTGCCGGATCCGGCCTGAGCCCCGCTTGTTATGTTGGCACTACCGCCACTGCCTTTCAGGAACTGATTAGCCAACTCTATCACCAACCCTTTACCCAAACCGAGATTGAGGGCAGAAAGCGTTTACTCACGCCTATGTTCAACAATGCCGCCAATGCTAAGAAGCAGGTGGGCTGGATTTGGGGGGAATAAAAAAGCCTGTTTCTTTTGAAAAACAGGCCATTTTAATTAATTATTTATTGTAAGTAACTTATTGCAAAGTGTTAATTATCATTTAATTAGCAGCTGCGCTGTCAATTAATTTACCCAATTCGGTTTTGAGCATTCTGGATGGATAACGGTTGATTACTATAAAGTCATGGGTGGCCATGATCACGGTAGTGCCGTAGTCTTTGGCAATCTTGAGCAGGAGCTGCATGATCTCGTCACTGGTTTCGGGATCAAGGTTACCAGTGGGCTCATCGGCTAGGATGAGCTTGGGTGAGTTGAGCAGGGCGCGGGCAATGTCTACCCTTTGTTGTTCTCCACCACTCATTTCAAAAGGCATTTTGAAGCCCTTACTTTTCAAACCCACTTTGTCAAGTACGTCATTGATCTTCTCCTCCATGAGCATCTCGTCTTTCCAGCCAGTGGCTTTGAGCACAAATTTGAGGTTCTCGTGTACATTTCTATCAGTGAGTAGTTGAAAGTCTTGGAAGATCACGCCAAGGTTACGGCGTAAGAAGGGTACTTTTTTCCAGTCCATGCTGGGCAGGTCAAAACCTACCACGGTTCCGGTACCTTCTGTTAAGGTTAGCTCACCATATAAGGTTTTGAGTAAGCTACTCTTGCCTGTACCGGTTTTTCCTACCAGGTATACAAATTCTCCCTTCTGCACTTCAAAGTTCACATTCTGCAATACCAAGTTGGTTCCTTGGTAGATATTGGCATTCTTAATAGATACAATTGCTTCAGACATGGTAATAATTTCAAAAATCAACAATCAAAATAACTGTTGAAGGTTATAGTTGAAACGCCATCAGGCTTCTTAAAATTATAAAAAGCTGGATAATTCCCTTGTTAATATTCGTAAACCAATTCTCCCTTGGCTGTCTTTAATATCAGTTCTTTCTTTTCAGATGCTTCTACCCTTCCTACTATTCTGGCTTCAATACCCAGTTTGGCACCTTCGGCAATTAGCTTGGGGGCTGTTTCTGCATCAGTGAATACTTCTAGACGGTGTCCCATATTAAATACCTGGTACATTTCTCTGTCATCGGCCCCAGAGTTTTCCTGAATCAATTGGAAAATGGGGGCTGGCGCAAATAAGTTGTCTTTGACAATTCTCAAAGGCTTGGGCAAGTATTTCATACACTTGGTCTGTCCACCACCACTGCAATGAATCAGTCCTGTGATATTGTCAAAATACTGATCCAACAATTGCTTCATCAAGGGTGCATAGGTGCGCGTGGGCGATAAAAGCAGTTTGCCCACATTGGTTGGCTTGCCATCTATCTCAATGGTATCGGTCATAGCGTTCTTGCCCAAATAAACCACCGCGTCATTTAATTTGGGTTCAAAGGTTTCTGGATAGTCTTTGTATTGTTTTCCTAAAACATCGTGCCTTGCACTGGTAAGCCCATTGGATCCCAAACCACTGTTATATTCTGTCTCATAGTTGGCTTGACCAAAACTGGCAAATCCTACAATCACATTGCCTTCGGCGATCTTTTCGTTGGTCACCAACTTACTCTTGGGCCATCTGGCACTCATGGTACCATTTACGGCAATAGTACGGACTACGTCTCCTACATCGGCGGTTTCACCGCCCAAATAATGGATCCTAACCCCATACTCCGCCAATTGGTTGAAGAACTCCTGGGTGCCATTGATAATTTGCTCTAACACTGCACCTGGAATCAAGAGTTTGTTCCGGTCAATGGTAGAAGAGAATAAGATATTATCTGTGATGCCTACACAAAGCAAGTCATCTAGGTTCATGGCTACGGCGTCTTGGGCAATCCCCTTCCAAACGGAAACATCACCAGTTTCTTTCCAATAGAGATAGGCCAAGATGCTCTTGGTGCCTGCCCCATCGGCGTGCATGATATTGATCCAATCGGGATCTCCGCATAAAAAATCGGGATAGACTTTGCAAAAAGCATCGGGGTACAAACCCTGATCCAGTTTACCAATGGCTGCGTGAACTTCTTCTTTCTGGGCAGATACTCCGCGTTGCGCGTATAATGACATGGTGAAATTTTGGAATGATCTATGATTGCTGGTTGCAAATGTACAATTTTCATACTTCCAT
The DNA here is from genome assembly GCA_903933995.1 of uncultured Bacteroidota bacterium. GTDB lineage: Bacteria > Bacteroidota > Bacteroidia > Chitinophagales > Chitinophagaceae > Sediminibacterium. The sequence continues at coordinate 5,448 of CAIZMD010000675.1, read as the reverse complement.
GAAACCCTTAGATTTGCACCCAATTATGCAGGTACACCATCTGGATCAGAGCGCACTTCCTATGTTCAAAAAAGCCGTTGTTACCATCGGCAGCTTTGATGGCGTGCACTTGGGGCATCAGCAAATTATCCAACAATTAAAGGCCGAAGCCGCCGCAATTGGTGGGGAAAGCATTATCATTAGTTTTTATCCCCATCCCCGTTCGGTGATTTCTCAGAATCCTGATAATATTAAGTTATTGGGTACTTTGGAAGAAAAAACCAGGTTATTGGCCGCAACGGGTATTGATCATTTGGTGATTGTTCCTTTTGACCAAGCATTTGCTAGCCAATCGGCCGAGGCTTATATCAGTGATTTTTTGGTGGCCAATTTTCATCCACATACTGTGATCATTGGTTATGACCATAAGTTTGGCAATAACCGCACCGGAGATTTTCATTTGCTTAAATCATTTGGTGACCAATTGGGTTTTGAAGTGAAAGAAATTCCGGAACACCTATTGCACCAAATTGGGGTTAGCAGTACCAAGATCAGGCAAGCCATTAGTAATTGTCATATTGAAACCGCCAACCAGTTTTTAGGATACCCTTATTTCTTTGGAGGCAGGGTGGTCATGGGTAATCAATTAGGCAGGACCATTGGCTATCCAACAGCCAATATAGTTTTATCTGATCTTGAAAAACTGTTGCCTGGCAATGGGGTCTATGCGGTAAAAGCTAGGATCAAGGGCAATACCCAAGCACCTGAATGGAAGGGCATGATGAATATTGGGGTTAGACCTACGGTTGATGGCTTTAATCAGGTGATTGAAGTAAACATCTTTGATTTTGAGGGAGACCTTTACGGCAAATCCTTAGAAGTAGAAGTCTTGCATTTTTTGCGTGCCGAACAAAAATTCAATGGATTGGACGCACTGAAAACCCAGTTGGGTTTGGATCAAGCTCTGGCCAAGCGCTTGCTGGCTTAACTATTGCATCATTTTTACTACCATCTCTTTCATGAGGCCGGCGTCTGAAGTACCGCCATTGTTTATACCCACACTTTTTAGGTTGTACTGGTGTAATAACAAGAGGATGGTTTCTACGGCTTGATAAGAATATTTACGTGCTGCATTTTGATAGTCGCGCATAAAAAAAGGACTCACCCCCAAAATAGACGCCATGTCTTTTTCATTGGTTCCTTGCAAGGAATGTATTTGATAAACCTTGCTAAAGAAATTGTAGATAGAGGGAAGTACCAATTGTATGGGGGCCGATTTGGGATTGGCTTCAAAATACTGTACAATTCTAATGGCTTTGGCCAGGTCTTTTTGACCAATGGCTGCCTGCAATTCAAAGGGATTAAATTCCTTGCTGATGCCAATATAGGTTTCAATATCGTCTTCTGTAATCCCCTTTCTGGCTCCCAGATTCACTTTAAGTTTCTCTACCTCATTCTCAATCCTATTGAGGTCATTTCCTATATGGTCTACCAATACAGTTAACGCCTTCGGCGATATGGTCAGACCCTTTTGTGCAATCATTTGATTGGTCCATTCGGGTAGCTGGTTATCATACATTTTCTTGGTGGTCAAAAGCTCTGCTTTGGCTTTTAGCACTTTGTATAAGGCAGACCTTCCGTCAAACTTTTTTTCTTTGTGGCTAACTATTAAGACCGTGCTTTTGAGCGGATTGTCTATATAGTTTTGCAATTTTTCCAAGTCTTTTTGAGACATCTGCTGGGCCTCTTTAAGCAGGACTACCTGTCTTTCTGCAAACATGGGATAACGCATACAGGCATTGACCACTGCGGCCCAATCGGCATCCTTGCCATAAAAAACAGAAAGGTTAAACCCTGCTTCTGCTTCTGAGAGAATCTGGTGTTCTGCATATTCCACTACCTGATCTATAAAATAAGACTCTTCACCTTCCAGCCAATAAACCGGTTTGAAATTCCCCTTTTTCCAATCAGCTATGTATTTCTCTGCAGACATGGCTGCAAAGATGGGATTTGAAGGGCAGATTAAAAAAAATGGGGAAAATGGATTTTTCTGGTGAGTAAAATGGGTTTGGCACGGTTTTGGTAAATTAGGGGATATCGAACAACATTAAATTTAAAAACATGAGTTACTCAGCAAGCAACAATCCGCAAACCACTCCCCCAACAGACAACCGTAAATTAATTTATGGTATCCTGATCACCGCATTGATTGCAACTTGGGGTTATATATTTTATGACAAGAGCCAAACCAAAGAAACGGTGGCCCTCTTGCAAACCAAGATTACCAATGTAGACTCTGCTAGAAACGCTATACAACAAGAATTTATCTTGGTAAGCGCCAAAGCCGATTCTTTGACACAAACCAATTTGCAATTGCAAGGAAGTTTGGCTGAAAAAAGCACCGAAATCCAAACTTTGAAAGGCAATATTGGTACCATTTTGCGTAAGAAAAATGCAACTGCATCAGAACTTTCTGACGCCAAGAAAATGATTGCCGATTTGAATGGTAAGATCAATGGTCTATTTGTAGAATTAGAACAATTGAAAGGCGAGAACAAACAGTTAACCGCTAACAACCAGCAATTGACTACAGAGAAAACCCAGTTAAGTTCTGACAAGAAAAACTTGGAAGAAAATTTAAGCAAGACCAATTCTGAAAAGCAACAATTGGCTGATAAAGTAGACGTAGCTTCTACCCTGCACGCTTCTAACGTAGGCATTGTAGCTATTAACTTAAAAAACAGTGGTAAGGAATCAGAAACCAATACCGCTAAGCGTGCCGATTATATGCGTGTGAACTTTGTATTGGATCCAAATAGAATTAGCCCTAATGGCACCAAAGATTTGTATGTAGTGATTAGTGGACCAGATGGTAAGGTATTTAACGAGGGCGGTAATTTTACTACCCGTGAAGACGGTGAAAAAGGATTTACCAATAAAGTATCTGTGAACTATGAACAAAACAAAGTAGTTCCTGTAAGCTTTAACTGGAAAAAAACAGACAAGTTTGTAGAAGGCAATTATAAGATTGAAATCTACCACAATGGTTTCAAAATTGGTGAAAGTATCAAGACCTTGAAAAAAGGTGGTTTGTTTAGCTAGTATCCTATTTTAAGTTCCAATATCCAGGGGCCCCGCAATTCGGGGCCCCTTTTGTTTGTCATATTTGATTAATTTAGACCCATGGTGGCAACTTGGTTTAACTGGCGTACCCTCTTGGTAATTGTTGCGGTGCTGATTGTCAGCGGCACCATTGTTTATTCCCAATACCTTTCTGGCAAGATTGCCAAAGAGGAGCGTAAGAATGTAGAAGCCTGGGTAGAAGCACAAAGAACCATTCTCTATTCTTCCGATACGGCCAGCATTAATTTGGCTACCAAGATCATTACAGAAAATGACCAGATTCCCATTATTGAAACCAATGAGAAAGATAGTATTACGGGGAATTTTTTAAATATGGATACAGCTTTGGTAAGACAAGACAGTAATTTCTTAAGAACCAAACTGCGTCAATTTAAACGTTATAACAACAAACCCATTGTCAGCGTTTTAAGAGAATCGCCCTATCAGGCAAATCAATATTATTACGGAGAAAGCCCTTTATTAAAAGAAACCAAACTCTATCCCATTATTCAATTAATGGTCATTGGTTTATTTATCCTGATTGCCATTTTATTACAACGCACCCATTATAGAAGTAGCCAAAACCAGCTCTGGGCTTCACTTGCCAAAGAAACGGCCCATCAATTGGGAACACCCGTCAGTAGTTTAGAGGGTTGGCTTGAAATATTAAAAGAACACCCAGAGAATGCAGGATATGTTCCTGAAATTGCCAAAGACGTGCAACGTTTACAATTGATTACGGATAGATTTGGCAAGATTGGAAGTCAGCCCAAATTGGAAGCCACCAATTTGAATCAGCAGATTGAAATGATTGTACAATACATGAAAAAAAGGGCCGGTGGTCAGGTGCAATTTGAATACGCAGTCAATGAATTGGCTCCTATTCAGGCGCAAATTTCTCCACCCCTATTTGACTGGGTCATGGAAAACCTACTCAAGAATGCCCTTGACGCCATGGATGGTAAGGGCATGATTACTGTAGTCCTTCTAGCCACATCTCATGAAATTGTGATTGACGTAACCGATACGGGCAAGGGTATTGCTTCCAAGCATTTGAAAAAAGTATTCAAACCCGGCTTCACTACCAAGAAAAGAGGCTGGGGACTAGGTCTCTCACTCAGCAAAAGAATTGTTGAGCAGTACCACAAAGGCAAGCTATTTGTAAGGTTTAGCGAGCCTGGTAAGGGAACCAGTTTTAGGATTATCCTTCCATTGGCTCCAACAGATTTCCTTGGCTAGCGTTCTTGCCAAAGCAACTCATGGCTGTTTGCCATTGTTGTAATGACTGTGGTGTAGTGGTCTCGGTGTAAAGATCCGCTTCACTAAAGAGTTGAAACAACTCCCTTTTTTCTCGGTCAAGGATACTGTTTTGTTTTCCCAATCTATGCAAGTAATGTTGCATCTTGGATAATTTCTCGTCGGAGAGATGGTCAAATGCGTGCTGCTGCATTAACTGTCCGGTTGCATTTACCAAAAGCTCATAGGAATTCGTTTTCATAGTGCTTCATTTTGGGTTATCAGCCTGGATTACACTACAAAGAGACAACGAAATCTTGGATTATGTTGTTTACGGAATTGTTAAGCCTTGGTAACGGTGCATAAGTTGGGGATATACTTGAAGTTTTACTTTAAGACAATGGCCCCTAGTGCAGGCAAATTCAGCTTGATTTGATAACACTGTGAAGGTTTGTCTACCAACTTGGAACTGATGGTTGGATTAAACACATCACCTGTTCCCCAATACTCCGTTGCATTGCTATTAAAGACTTCTTTCCACTTGCCTTTTCCATGTACAAATATTTCCCAATCATGACGCACAACTGGTGTGACATTCAAGATGATCAGCAAATTATCCTTAGCTTTTTTACCCTTACGCATATAGACCAATACAGACTCTGAACGGTGATTCAGGTCTACCCATTCAAATCCCCCTGGTTCAAATTGGTTTTCATACAAAGCAGGTTCATTTCTATAAAGGGTATTCAATTGTTGCACACAGTATTTAAGTCCTCCATGACTCACATGCTCTAATAATTCCCACTGCAATTCTGATTTATAATTCCACTCATTGGTAGCCCCAAACTCATTACCCATAAAGAGCAATTTTGATCCAGGGTGGGTAAACATATAAGTGTAGAGAATTCTTAGGTTGGCAAATTTTTGCCACTCGTCTCCGGGCATTTTGTACAACATGGGACTCTTTCCGTGTACCACTTCATCATGTGATAAAGGGAGCATGAAATTCTCGTCATAGAAATACATCATGCTAAAAGAAAACTTGTCTTGTTGGAACTGTCTAAAGATGGGATCAAGGTTAAAATAATCCAAGGTGTCGTGCATCCACCC
>CAIZMD010000674.1 GCA_903933995.1 uncultured Bacteroidota bacterium | reverse complement strand
CTATTGAGCAAACAACCCCAAAATATTTTTGCAGATACCCTGATTATTCAAGCGGCTTTTCATGATCCTGAAAAGCTCTATAATTTTGCAGCAGCCCCCAATGCACTAGGAAGAAAAATCCAGTCTGTTAATCATAGCTTGGTAAAATTGATAGGTCAATTGTCATTGACAAAAACGGGTAGAATGTATTTTCCTTTTTTGGATCAATTATACCATGGAAAATATAGCTTGGAAGACATTACACCACTATTGGTTGAAGACTCTGCAGCTAGGTATTATAAGCTCTTAGTGGACACTAGAATTGACTACGCTGGTAGAATGCAAAAAGGCGATACGCCCATGTTGGAAAAAGTGCTCACCGCCAAACTGCGTTCTAAAGCAATAGAGCTCTATGTCAATGAAATCAATGCTTTGCATGAGCTGCGCGATTTAAAAGTCAGGTTCAAAGTTTTGGACAAGTTAACAGCTACAGAGCTCTATTATTTAGCTGTGATGGGTGAGGCTGAGATGTATACTTCAAGTTTTGTGAGTGGGGTCTATCCTAGAATTTTTCAGAAAATGTTGGAGCCCAATGCGGATACTTTGCTCTCCATGGTGAACAATGATTTTTTCAAAAAATTCATACGTGTTTCTGCTGCCTATAATACCTTAGATGATTTTCTGCGAAGAATGGATTCTTTATCGGCCAAAAAGCGAATGGAAAGTTTTGTAGATGGCTTAGAAAAAACAACCAGTTTAGAAGACGCAGTAGACGTGGCGGATTCTTATTCCAGTATTTACCAAGTACCATTAAGGCAACTGATTGTTGAGCGGGTACAAATGAACCGATTGAAAAATATGCAAGCCCATAACAGTAAAGGGGAACGCATTTATAAAATCTTAGACCTTTTGTTTCAATCATTAGACAGTAGTTGTCATGTAGACCTATCTAAAGAGTTAGGTATAGATCCTGTCTATGAAATGAGTAGTCAGCGTTTACAAGACAGTGCTGGTAGAATTGTGGTGCAACAATTTTTCTATGGAGACAAAGACGGTATGAATGTTTTTCTGGCTTTTATAGCAGGGTTTAACAATGGCAAATGGCGGGTGATTCAAAAACCAGAATGGGTAGAACTGGTTGCTAAAACAGGTGTTCCCTTTACCATTTATGCCAACAAACCCTTGAATGAAAAATTAGACCTTGACGCCAAAGCGCAAGCTAATCTAAGTGGCTATTTAGCTGACAAGGGATTGGAACCATCCATTGTAATTCATCGTGGTCATAGTTATCACCTGCGCTCTACCATTGAACAATTGGCCCCATCGGCCAAGTTGGTGATTTTGGGTGGATGCGGTGGTTATCAAAACCTTAATGATGTGTTAGATATTTGTCCTAGCGCCCAGATTATTTCTACCAAACAAGTGGGAACAGGTGTGATAAATAAGGGGCTCATTAATGAGATCAGTGAAACACTTAGGGCTGGGCAAAACCTAAACTGGCCCAGTCTTTGGAACAATATGGCCAAACAATTGGGTCTCAAATACAAGGAGACTTTTGATGACTATGTGCCCCCACATAAAAATCTGGGAGCCATTTTCATCACCGCTTTTAATCAACCAGAAAAAATTGGGCAAAAACCTTAATCGTCTTCCCAATCCTCGTCTGCTTCGTCTTCATCAAACATCAGTTCATAAGCCAAAGCTTCTTCATCTGATAGTTCTTCTAAGATTTCTGCAATAGGATCCGTTTTCTTGCGCCAATAAGTAATTTCTTCTCCTGCATCGTGCAGAATAGAAAAAATGGCCAAGCTGGTTTCCATCATGGGCTGAATCAAGATGAGTTCCTCTCCTTGGTTTTCAGTGATCAAGTAATATCGGCCAACGGCCAAATCTGCGTAAGTAGACATACAATCAATTTTCTTAAAGTTCGGCTAATTTGCTAGAAAACCCATTTTTCTGATGGGAATCCAAGAATTAAGTCAAAAAGGGGTTGAATGCCTTTTCGTGTCCAATGCTGGTAGGGCGGCCATGACCTGGGTGTACAATCACGGCATCGGGTAGGGTAAATAGTTCTTCCCGAATGCTATGTAATAGGGTTTCATGGCTTCCCATGGGTAGGTCAGTACGGCCAATACTTTGGTAAAACAACACATCGCCCCCAATAATAAAGCCCTGTTTTTCACAATAAAAACAGATACTTCCGGGAGAATGTCCGGGCGTGAACAGGATGCTCAATTCATCTTCGTCTAAAAAAACCTTGTCTCCTGGGTGTAAAAAATGCAAGGGTCCACTATAATTGGTAAAAGCGGGGAAATACCTTTTGGTTGCTATGAAAGACGAAAAT
>CAIZMD010000673.1 GCA_903933995.1 uncultured Bacteroidota bacterium | reverse complement strand
TTCCAAAGCCTGTTTTGCTTCTGCTAAAATGGCCAAGGCCTCAGGTAATAGAGCCCGCTGCTTTAAGTTGTTTTTTGAATCCCAAGCAAAAATTCTAGGATGGCCTACTGGAACACCCGCTAGAAAAACTTCTGCTTTGGGGGATACCATTGACTGGGCCTTGTTGTTTACAATAAAATACAAAGGCTTAGACCAATCCTTATCCAATACCCGATAACGCCACCACCATTTCCCCTGATCCAATATTTGATGTGGGTTATAAAAAGCACTTTCTAAGTCTTTTACAGTAATAGAAGACGCATCTTGAAAATTGGCGTCCTTAGATAGTTGCAGTTCATATTTTGATTGTTTGCCTTTCTGAAATGGCCATCGCAACATGGGCGCATTAAAATAGGTTTCAGAACCATTTGCTGGAATAGGTTCTTCTAAAAACATATTATAAACAGCCTTCTTTTGCGCAAAGCAGGGGCTAGCTCCTAATAGGGCTATTGCCATCCAATAAACAAACTGCTTATGCCACATATTATTGAAGTTTAAACAAACATTGACCAATTCATTACCAGCTAATTAATCAAGCTTTCTTAAAAGGACTTGACTCTCTTACTATAATTTCGGGTTTAATTACCTCACCCCTATTTTCAGTTAATCTTTGTTCTTTCTTAATAATCCTGAGCAACATTTCAATAGACTTAGTAGCCATTTCATGAATGGGCTGTGAAGCCACAGTGATACTTGGCGTTAACAATCTGAAAAGATCATTGTCATCAAAACTTACCACAGCAATGTCATTAGGAATGTTCAGATTAACTTTTTGCAAGGCCTCAATTCCCATTACCCCCAAATAGTTAGTAGCAAAAAATAAAGCATCCAATTCTGTATTGTTAGAGAGAAACTCAGCAATATGATTGATGGTGGATGCTCCTGAAGCAGCAAACTGAACCTTTAAAAAATTCTTTTCCGAAAGTTGTAGACCTCCATCAAGCATTGCATTGGAAAACCCTTTTTCACGCTCTGTCATCATGGTCATTTCAGAATAGATACTGATAAAACCTATGTTTTTATACCCGCGCTCAATCAAATGATTGGTTAGATTATAACTTCCTTGATAGTTATCCAGTATTACATAGTTGGTTTCTAAATCTGGAATCAATCTATCTATCAGTACAAATGGAATATTTTCTTTTCCAAGCTTCATTACCTCGTCTTTCAAGCCCTGAGTAGCAGTAATAATATAACCATCAACAGAACTGTTTCGCATTTTATTAATCAGTCTTTTGGCCGTTTCATCATTATTTTCCGTGCTACTAAAAAAGACATTGTATCCGTTTTTGTTTGCTTCTATTTCTATGATTTTAGCAATATTTCCAAAGAAAAAGTTTCCGATATCTTCAACAATCAAACCCAAAGTTTTTGACTTGCCAGTGCGTAGCATTCTAGCAGCGCTATTGGGATTAAACTCACGTTTCTTAATCAAGTCTCGGACTTTTTTTTCCGTAGCAGGGCTGATGCCCATTGCCGCACTTTTCCCATTGATCACAAAAGACACTGTAGTTATGGAGGTATTTAACTCCTTAGCAATGTCTTTCATTGAAACCTTTTTCATGCCTAACTATTTTTATCTAAAAATGAATGCTCTAATCCTGAACCTTTGTCATAGAAGGCGGTGCATTCTTTAATCCTGCACCCCATTTTTTATTCGGGTTGGCGCCCATATCTAAAACCAACTCACCTCCTTTAATCAAAGTTTCATGCAGGAACCAAGGCTTGTTCAAACTAGCCCCATTCAATTTTGCTGATTGTACATATACATTCTTTGAATTATTATTTTTAGCCTGTATCACAAATTGTTTCCCAGGATAATATTGTTGGTTTAATTGAATGGTTACTTTATTAAAAATGGGGCTACTGATTTCATAAAAGGGTTTCTCAGAAGTCCCCCCATTGGTAGAAAAAAGGCCAATTTTTAAAAGCACCGCCAAAGACCCCATAAGTCCCTGATCCTCGTCCCCACTATACCCTTTTTGAGGTGACAAATCACTATAAACAGAATCAATTAACTGTCTGGTCCAATATTGTGTTAACCAAGGCTTACCCGCATAATTAAATAAAAATGGCGTTTCCATACAGGGTTGATTGCCATAGTTGATATATACTTTTCTACGCAATTCTTGATCTGTAGGATTCTCAGATTTTCCAGAAACAAATCCATGGGTTTTTGCATTTACAAAAGCCTCATTTAATTTATTGCTAAATATTTCTGGACTACCCATCAGGTTGATCAAACCATTTACATCGTGGGGTACCCACCAAGTATATTGTGCTGCATTCCCTTCT
>CAIZMD010000672.1 GCA_903933995.1 uncultured Bacteroidota bacterium | reverse complement strand
TGTTTTTTCATGCTATCATAACTCATAGCAATATAGCCAGTTGGGTCTGATTTTCTCAATGCATTGGCAGCTTCATTATCTAGGTTATGAGGAACATATCCAATCAAGGGATCGTGTGCCGATGTTTGGTCTGTTAACACGTCTACTGGAACCTTTCTTACAATCAATCTTTCTAATAAGATAACGGCATTACACAATACCCCAATGCTAATTGATTCACCAGCATTTTTTGCTTCAATAGCTCTATCAATAGCTTGATCAATGTCTAAGAATTTAAGATCCAGATACCGAGTTTCTAATCTTTTGTCTATACGCCACTCTTCTACTTCTGCCACTAGACATACGCCATCATTCATAGTAACAGATAAGGGTTGAGCTCCTCCCATGCCACCTAAACCTGCTGTTACAGTTAAGGTCCCTTTTAAGGTTCCTTGAAAATGTTTGTTGGCAACAGCTGCAAATGTTTCGTAAGTACCTTGTACAATTCCTTGAGAACCAATATAAATCCAGGAACCGGCCGTCATTTGACCATACATCATCAAACCCTTTTTCTCCAATTCCGTAAAATGCTCCCAAGTAGCCCATTTGGGAACCAATTGAGAATTTGAAATTAGCACCCTAGGTGCATCAGGATGTGTTTTTAACATCCCTACGGGTTTGCCACTTTGCACCAATAATGTTTCATCATCTTCTAAATCTTTTAAAGCCTTGATAATCAAATCAAGACTTTCAAAATTGCGGGCTGCTTTTCCCCTACCCCCATACACAATCAAATCATCTGGACGCTCTGCTACTTCTGGATTCAAATTATTTAATAGCATTCTTAAAGCTGCTTCTTGCACCCAACCTTTGCAATTCAATTGGTTACCTGTTGGTGTGGCATATTTTACAGGGTCATATTTACTGTTGGTAGTAGACATTTAATAAGGATTTTTAGTTTCAATAAACAAGGTCTTCGTAAGCCGCTTGCAATTCATTGTAAGCATGATTGTCTTTGGCTAATTTGGCCGCAGCCATTCCTTTCTCATACCATTCAATGGCCAAATTTGTCTGTTCCATTTTTTCTAATAGTTTGGCTAGATGATAGTAAGAACCAATATAATCTGGGGATTCAATTAAAATGGCTTCAAAAAGCGCTTTTGCAGGTAATTCTTCGCCTACTTTAATGTATTCCAATGCCAATGCATGTCTTAAAAAATTATCCTTTGGACTGGTTTCTAAAAAGCCCTTAATTTTTGCAATTCGATCCATTTTTCAAAGTTAATGGATGGCTTGGATTATTAATCAGGAATAGAAATCTCTTGGCAAAATCTAAATTTTAAAAAATAATCATAAAATAGTCGGTGGTTCTTTGCGGGTTCAAATTCGTTTGTATATTTGCGATAGTTGCATAAACAACTATTAGCCTCAAGCTTAAACGATTTGCATATGAAAATTCTTGTTTGTATCAGCAAGACCCCGGACACAACTACCAAGATTGCCTTTAAAGATGGCAACACCCAATTGGATGAAAATGGCGTACAGTGGATTATCAATCCTTATGATGAATGGTACTCCCTTGTGAGAGCTATTGAACTAAAAGAAAAAGACCCTTCTGCCATCATTCATTTAGTAACGGTAGGCGGAGCCGATTGTGACCCCATCATTCGCAAAGCGTTGGCCTTAGGAGGGGACGAAGCCTTCAGGATCAATGCGGATAGTGCAGACAGTTATTTTATAGCTGCTCAAATTGCCGATTTAGCCAATAAAAATGGATATGACCTGATTTTAACAGGCAAAGAAGCCATTGATTATAATAGCGCCGCCATTGGTGGAATGGTAGCAGAATTAGTAGGTGCACCCTATCTTTCTTTGGCTACCCTTTTTGAATTAAGCGGCAATACCGCCACAATTACCAGAGAAATTGAAGGTGGTGAAGAAGTAGCTACAGTTGATTTGCCTGTTGTGGTAAGTTGTCAAAAAGGTATGGCAGAACAACGCATTCCTAACATGCGCGGCATTATGGCAGCTAGAACAAAACCATTACAAGTTATTGAACCCGCTGCTGTTGATACTTTAACCAGTATTGTTGGTTTTGAATTACCGCCAGCAAAAGCAGGTTGCAAAATGGTTGCAGCAGACAATGTTGCTGAACTGGTAAGACTATTACACGAAGAAGCCAAAGCTTTCTAAGATTGTATCAAAACCTTATTTGAATTTTTAATTTTTTAATTATTAGCCATGTCCGTTCTTGTTTATATAGACCAATCTGACAACCACGTTAAAAAATCTGCTTACGAAGTTCTTACTTATGGAGCCAAATTGGCTGCACAAATGGGCACTACTGCAGCAGGTATTATCTTGGGAAAAGTCAATGACAATTTAGCTGAATTGGGAAAATATGGTGTTACCACCATTCACCAAGTTAGCCAAGAAAGCTTGAACCAATTAGACACACAAGTAGCTGCAAAAATCATTGCAGATGCTGCACAAGCCATAGGAGCAACTGTTTTGGTATTTTCTCAGAACCATAGCGGTAAGGCAATTGCAGCAAGGGTTGCCGCAAGACTAAAAGCAGGTTTGGTTGCAGGCGCTGCTGGTTTACCTGATACCAGCAATGGATTTGTGGTGAAAAAGACCGTTTTCTCTGGTAAAGCATTTGCCAATATCAGCATCAACTCACCAATTAAGGTGATTGCTTTAAATCCCAATAGCATTTCGGCTGTAGCAGGTGAAGGATCTGCTACCGTTGCTGAATTAAATATTTCAGTAAATGCACCAAAAGTAACCATCACTGCAGTTAACAAAATTACTGGAGAGATTCCTTTAACAGAAGCTGATATTGTAGTAAGTGGAGGAAGAGGATTAAAAGGACCAGAAAACTGGGGTGTACTATTAGACCTTGCAAAAGTACTTGGAGCAGGTACTGCTTGTAGTAGGCCTGTGGGCGATGCTCATTGGCGTCCTCACCATGAACACGTAGGTCAAACTGGTGTTCAAGTGGCACCTAATTTATATATTGCCTTGGGTATTTCTGGTGCCATTCAGCACTTAGCTGGAGTAAACAGAAGTAAGGTGATGGTAGTCATCAACAAAGACCCAGAAGCCCCATTCTTCAAAGCAGCAGATTATGGAATTGTAGGAGACTTATTTGACATTGTACCCCAGATGACAGCTGAAATCAAGAAAATAAAAGGGATTGCATAATCAATCCAAAACTTTGTTTGGTTATAATACAAATGCCTTCCGAAAGGGGGGCATTTTGTTTTCCAAAATTTGGCTACTTTAGTTACTATGAATGTCAAACTGTTTTCATTCTTGATTTTCCTTTTAATAGTCAAAACTACTTCTAGCTTTGCTCAAGACATAGAAAGCAAGCATGGTTTTAGCATGTTTGAAGACGTAAACATTACCCTTGATCTTCCAAAAGAAATAAACTCTAAGCAAAAGCCCACTATCCTAATCATCTATGCTTTACCCAATGGCAATAGTACAGCATGGACCATGGGTAAGAAAATGAGCGCTGGAGATGATTGGCATTTTGACATTCAGCATATTGCCGCTCAAACGGCTTTTATTAGAGCTGCCCTTCCTCAACAAAAGATTGTCATTGCATATCTAGAAAATGACCAAAAAAGTTGGCCAGCATGGAAAACCAAACATCCCAATTACTTAGAAAATATTAGCACCATAATAGATAGCTTAAGTAGCCGTTTTGGCCATCCAGTAATTCATTTAAATGGGCATAGTGGTGGAGGCAGTTTTGTATTTGCCTATCTCAAAGCAGTAACAACAATTCCTGAAAATATTCAACGAATTAGTTTTCTAGATAGTGACTATAATTATGATAGTAGTTATTTACCAAAACTCACAACTTGGTTAATCAACAAATCCCATCAATTAAGGGTCTTTGCTTATAATGACAGCATTGCTTTATACAATGGCAAACCAGTAGTATCTGCCACTGGGGGCACTTGGTATCG
>CAIZMD010000671.1 GCA_903933995.1 uncultured Bacteroidota bacterium | reverse complement strand
GGGTGTTTGATTTCCAGAACCCCCTTTAGAACAAGCTGCTGAAAATAGAATCCCAACAATCAAAGATGGTAGTAAAAAGTGTTTTAAATTAGTTTTGCTATTGAACATATTTCAATTTTGATTGAATTTTATATCTAACTTAATTAAAAAAATTATAAATTCACGCTAAGTTATTAAAAACTTTATGTAATAGGTTTTATTGCTACATAAATCTAAAATTCAACCATTTTGTCTAATTCATCTAACTTGAAAAAATCGCCCATATATTGGATTCCAACTACTTGGTTTGCAATGGGTTTGCCATTTGTTGCATTGGCAACAGCAAGTTCTATCATGTATAAGAACTTGGGCATCTCTGATACCCAAATTGCTTTTTGGACATCATTGATTATGCTGCCCTGGACAGTTAAGCCCTTGTGGGGCCCTTTTTTGGAGATGTACAAAACAAAGAAATTCTTTGTATACACTACACAGATATTCACTGGATGTTTGTTTGGTCTGCTTGCCTTAACCCTACACGCAGATCATTTTTTCAGTATTTCAATTGCTGTTTTTGCCCTAATAGCTATTAGTGGTGCAACCCATGATACCGCGGCAGATGGCGTTTATTTAAATGAGTTAAGCCCTAAATTACAAGCAAAGTATGTGGGATGGCAAGGTGCTTTTTATAATCTAGCAAAAGTATTCTCTGGTGGTGCTCTTGTCTATTTAGCAGGCGAAATGGAAAAAAAATATGGGATTGCCAATGCTTGGATGACAGTTATGTTTATTTATGGTTTGGTAATGGTTTTTCTTGGTCTATATAATTTGAAAATGCTTCCATCTGGAGGAGTTGCATCAGAAGTGCATAATTTCAATGAAGGGGTCAACACACTTAAAGACGTTATTATAACTTTTTTTCAAAAAAAGAATATCTATTTTAGTCTTTGTTTTATTGTTTTATATCGGTTTGCAGAAGGACAGGCTATAAAAATCACACCGTTGTTTTTTAAAGCAGCAAGAACAGATGGAGGTTTGGGATTAAGTACTTCCCAAGTTGGAATATTATATGGCGTTTTCGGTGCCATTTCCTTTGTGTTAGGTTCTATTGCCGCAGGATATTTTGTATCTAATAAAGGTCTCAATCGGAAAACATTGATGATGCTATGTGCCTTTTTTAATGTTCCTTTTTTAGCATATGCATTTTTGGCAATTACTCAACCGGAGAATGTATATATCATTGGCGGGGCCGTGGCAGTAGAATATTTTGGATATGGTTTTGGGTTTGTGGGATTGATTTTGTTTATCATGCAAAATATGGCACCGGGTAAATACAAAATGGCTCACTATGCATTTGGGAGCGGTTTAATGAATTTAGGATTTATGATCCCCTCCATGATTAGTGGTTATGTAAGCGATTATTTAGGATATAAAGAATTTTTTATCTGGGTCCTTATTTCAACAATACCTGCTTTCTTGATTACTTGGATGGTTCCTTTAGAAAAAGTGGTAGATCCTGAGAATGAAATGTCAAATGATTAATTAAGTTTTATGAGTTTGAAACAGTTGTATATCGTGTTGTTGTTTTGTTTTGTTTTTGAAAATACGCAAGCACAACAAAAGATAGACTCATCTTTTTTGAGCTCATATTATATGCATAAAGTATCCCAGTTCCGTTTATTACCAAATGCCGAAAATGAAATTGTCTTTTTAGGGGATAGTATTACGGATATTGCTGAATGGAGTGAATTATTTGGAAATCAACGTATCAAGAATAGAGGAATAAGTACGGATAATACTTTTGGTGTGATTGCCCGATTAGAAGAAGTTGTTGCATCCCATCCAAATAAGATCTTTTTAATGATTGGCATTAACGATATAGCAAAAAAAATACCTGATAGCATCATTGTAAATAATATTCAACGAATAGTAATAATTGTTCGTCAGAAATCGCCCAAAACAAAAATATTCATTCAAAGTATCTTACCAACAAATAATGAATTCCTTGAATTTTCGGGCTATCAAAACAAAGATGAACACATTCAATATGTGAATGAACAAATTAACAAGCTTTGCAAGAAAGAACATTTATACTTTGTGAATTTATATCCCATTTTCTTGGATGAGCATAATAAGTTAAGCAAACAGTTTACTAGCGATGGATTGCATCTAAATGGTGATGGTTATATGCTTTGGAAAAAGGTTTTAATTGAAAACAAATTATTGTAGTTATGTTAATTACAGGCACTTTTATTGACGAGATAAGTCATGATATTCCACATCAAAACTGGGGGCCAGAAGAATGGGAAAATGATTTTAAACATATGAAGGCCGCTGGAATTGACACAGTCATTATTATTAGAAGTGGCTACAGAAAATTTATTACGTATCCTTCTAACTATTTAATCAAAGAACATGGTTGTTATCAACCACCAATTGATTTAATTGATTTGTATTTGACTCTTTCAGAGAGATATGGAATGAATTTCTATTTTGGATTATATGATAGTGGTGTTTATTGGGATACTGGCAATCTAACAACAGAAATTGATGCCAATAAGTATGTAATTGAAGAAGTATGGAATTTGTATGGCCACCGTAAAGCCTTTAAGGGTTGGTACCTAAGTACTGAAATTAGTAGAAAAACAAAAGGAGCCATTGATGCATTTAGCAGTTTAGGCGCTATGTGTAAGCAAATTAGCAACCAGTTACCTGTTTTTATTTCACCATGGATAGAAGGTAAAAAAGCAGTACTAGCTTCATCAAGTTCACTAACCAAAGAAGAAGCAATATCTATAAAAGAACACGAAGCTGAATGGAATGAAATTTTTGATGGAATACACCAATCAATTGATGCTGTTGCATTTCAAGACGGACATATTGATTATCATGAATTAGACCAATTCTTTCATGTTAATAAATTATTGGCGGACAAATACCATTTACAGTGTTGGACCAATGCGGAATCTTTTGATAGAGATATGCCCATTAAATTTTTGCCAATTAAGTTTGAAAAATTGAAATTAAAATTAGAAGCTGCTAAAAGAGCAGGGTATGATAAAGCAATCACTTTTGAGTTCAGCCATTTTATGAGCCCACAATCATCATATATACAAGCGCATCATTTGTATAATAGATATATGGAGTTTAAAGCAATTCAATAAGCATATGAAAAACATAATTTTAATTATTACTTTTTTTATTTTTAGCTATAATGCAAAGGCCCAAGATAATAACCAATTAGTTATTAATGGTACCTGGATCACTAATGTGGCTAGTGATGCAATGCATCATCCTGAAAATGTTCGAAATGCAGTGATGAATTGTAAAAACAATGGGCTAACTGATATTTTTGTAGTAGTATGGAATGGTGGAGTAACCATGTATCCAAGTAAGGTCTTGAAACAATATATTGGGAAAGATCAATCTGATATTTTTAAAGGCTTTGATCCTTTAAAAGCATTTGTTGAAGAAGGGCATAAAGTTGGCTTACGAGTGCATGCCTGGTTTGAATTTGGAGCTTCATATGCCTATCAAGACAGCTCAGCAAATGGTTGGTTGGAAAAATATCCTTCATGGGCAGGGAAAAATTATAATGGTACACTTTTAAAAAAGAACGGTTTTTTTTGGTGGAATGCAATTAATCCAGAGGTTCAAGCATTTTTAAAAAAAATGATTTTGGAAGTTGTTGAAAACTATGAAGTAGATGGTATTCAAGGGGATGACCGATTGCCTGCAATGCCCGCCGAAGGAGGATACGATGCATATACAACTAAGCTTTATAAGAATGAATTTTTCAATAAGCAAATGCCACAAAACCCAAAAGAACCAACATTTCTTCAATGGAAGGCAGATAAAGTAAGCGATTTTGGCAAACAAATCTATCAGGCAGTAAAAAATATAAAGTCAAATTGTATTGTTTCTTGGGCCCCTAGTATATATCCTTGGAGTAAGGAACAGTATTTGCAAGATTGGCCTAAATGGTTGAATGAAGGATATGCAGACTATATTATCCCTCAATTGTATCGCTATAAAATTGGAGATTATGAAAGGATTTTAAAAGAGCTTTCCTCACAAGTGCCTTCCACTTTAAAGCATAAAATATTTCCTGGCATACTTACCTCTCTTGGGGATGGATATAGGGTTGATGAAATGATCTTTAAACAAATGATTGGGTTAAATAGACAATATGGGTATAAGGGAGAAGTGTTCTTTTATTATGAAACACTTAATCAATCTTTGAGAAAATAAAAAGAGGCCTTTCAATGGAGGCCTCTTTAATAAAAAGGTATAAAATTTAATACCATTCTTCATTCTTCACATTTCATTCTTCACATTTCACTCTTCACTCTCTTTAACTAACTCCCGCTCCAGCTCCAATGGCATCTTCCGGATTCACAAAATGGAGTTTACCATTTGCGTCTTCTGCCATCAAGATCATCCCATTGCTTTCAATGCCGCGCATTTTTCTTGGTGCTAGATTGCAAACCACGGTTACTTGTTTTCCAACAATGGCAGCTGGATCAAAGTGTAGGGCAATGCCTGAAACAATGGTCCTAGTTTCAAAACCAAGGTCTACTTGTAACTTGAGTAATTTGTCTGCTTTCTCTACTTTTTCTGCACTAACAATGGTACCTACGCGCAAATCTATTTTGGCAAAATCGTCAAAGACAATTTCTGGCTTCACCGGTGCAAATGCAGGCGCTGCTGCTGTTTCAGCCGCAGGTGCAGCTTGTTCTTGTTTAGAATTTTCCAAGGCCTTGTGTAATTTTTCTATTTGATAAGCTACTTCTGTGTCTTCAATTTTGCGGAACAATAATTCTGGTGGTCTCAAATTATAACCCACACGCAATAGATTTAATTGTCCTGCATTTTGCCATTCCAACATACGGTCTACTACTTTGAGTAAGTAACAGATTTTCTTGGCAGTAAAGGGTAGGAATGGATTCACCAAAATGGCAAGGTTGGCGCAGATCTGCAAACAGATATGCATGGTATTGTCAATCACAGCCTGTGCTGCTGGCAATACTTGCCCGTTTTCGTCTACCTGTTTGGCCAAAATCCAAGGCTCTTTTTTCTGCATGTATTGGTTACCTGTACGGGCCAAGTTAATCACTTCAAAAAGTGCTTCACGGAATTTGTATCCTTCTAATAATGCTTCTACTCTTTCTTTTGCTGCAGCTATTTCTGCAATGGTATCCTTGTCTAGTTGGTCAAATAATTCAGGATGCAATGGTGGCACTTTGCTCTTACACAATTTGTGCATCAACACCAAGGCGCGATTCACAAAATTGCCAAAAATATTCACCAACTCACTGTTATTGGCGTCTTGAAAACCCTTCCAAGTAAACTCACTATCCTTGCTCTCTGGTGCAATCTGGGTTAGGTAATAACGCAGCGCATCGGCCAGTTGTGGCCCACCGTTTTCCTTGTTGATAAAATCATCAATATAATCCTGCATTTCTAGTTTCCAGTTTCTACTGGTACTCATCTTGTCACCTTCCAGATTCATAAACTCATTGGCGGGTACATTCTCAGGAAGAATATCGCCATGCAATTGCAACATCACCGGAAAAATAATGCAGTGAAAAACAATATTGTCCTTGCCAATAAAATGCACCAGCTTGGTGTCTTTGTCTTGCCAATAAGGTTTCCAATCTTTGTCATTGTCCAATGCCCATTGTTTGGTAGCACTGATATAACCAATGGGTGCGTCAAACCAAACATAAAGTACTTTTCCCTCTGCGTCTTTGGCTGGAACAGAAATACCCCAATCCAAATCACGGGTTACTGCTCTGGCTTGCAAACCACCATCAATCCAACTCTTGCACTGACCCACTACAGATGCGCGCCAGTCTTGGGCATGGTCTTTTAAAATCCAGTTGCGTAAAAAATCTTCGTGACGGTCTAATGGCAGGTACCAGTGTTTGGTAGCTTTTTTAATGGGCTTGTTGCCGCTCAAAGTACTTACTGGGTTAATGAGCTCATCCGGACTCAGGCTCTTGCCACAGCGCTCGCATTGGTCGCCATAGGCACTTTCAAAAGCACAGTTAGGGCAAGTGCCCTTAATATATCGGTCTGCCAAAAAACTATTGGCGGATTCGTCAAAATATTGCTCGCTTTCCTTGATCTCCAAATCTCCTTTTTCATTGAGCACGCGGAAAAATTCCTGCGCGGTTTCATGGTGCAAAGGAGAACTGGTTCTATGGTAAATATCAAACTCAATGCCTAGGTCTTTAAAGTTCTGGGCAATAATGGGATGGTATTTGTCAATAATGGCCTGTGCGGTGGTGCCTTCCTTGGTGGCTTGTATGGGAATTGCTGTTCCGTGTTCATCGCTACCGCAAACAAATACCACGTCTCTTTTCTGTGCCTTCAAGTAACGCACATAGGTATCTGCGGGCAAGTAGGCGCCTGCCAAGTGTCCAATATGTTTGAGCCCATTGGCATAAGGAAGGGCTGCTGTAATCAAATATCTTTTGGGCTGGT
>CAIZMD010000670.1 GCA_903933995.1 uncultured Bacteroidota bacterium | reverse complement strand
TGGAGTAGTTACCCTTAAAATGAAAATATAAAGTGCATTGATTAAGAAGATGGTAAATAGGGTAGCTAGGAGTACTAAAAATGCAAATGAACTTACTCCTCCAATACCTCTGTAAATGCCAATAAGAATCATGGCTGGCAAAGTCATGGGTAGAATAAGTTTGCTAATATGGATAACTATATGTAGGAGTCTAGACAGTAAAAAAGTCTTGTCTGAAACGGGTTTAGGCAAGATGATCATATTATCCCTAACATCAATTAATACGGAAGTGAAGTCAGAAATTAGGGTAGAAGCTAGCATGAAAATATACATGCTAAAATAGATGGTGCCCTTGGTTACATCATCATTGCCTATAAAAAAACTGAATAGAAAAAAAGCACCCATCATCAGGGTCAAGAACATGGTACCCAGCGTGGCTAGCTTAATAGGTTTTTTATTCTTCTGCGCCCTGGTTTGTTGAAAACTGCTAGCCCTTCTATCATCCATGGCCAACTTGATTTTCAAGATAGATTTTAATTGAGCAATATCAACTCCCATGCGTTCATAGATATTAGATGGGAGCAACACTATATTCAAAAAGAAACGATTAACAATATTCATGGCTTAGTTTTCAAATGCACGCATGAGTTGATCAGCGGCATCGTTTAAAGATCCTTTTGCAGTCATATGAGCAAAGATTTTTTCTAGACTTTGGTTGCCCTGTTGGTTTTGCAATTCTTCAAAGCTACCATCGGCTATAACCGTACCATCATTGATCAATACAATGCGATCACTCACTTTTTCTACCACATCCATCATATGGCTACAATAGAAAATGGTTTTGCCATCCTTGGCTAGTTTACTAATCAGGTCTTTGACAATGATCACAGAATTGGCGTCTAAACCACTAAGAGGTTCATCTAAAATAATAATATCAGGATTGTGTAATAAACCAGAAACAATCAATACTTTTTGACGCATCCCCTTACTAAAAGTATCCATGCGTTGGTGAAGATTAGTGTCTAGTCCAAATGCCGCCAACATTTTTTGCATTCTTTCATCTGCTACTACTTTGGGCATACCATAGAGTTCTGCCATAAACCCTAAAAATTCAGCTGGAGTTAATACATCATAGAGTTCGGCCAACTCAGGAACATAACCCACTTTTCTTTTTACAGCAAGCGGATCTGTTTTCAAATCAATGCCATCTACTATCACCGTTCCCTCATAATCAGAAATGAGACCACAAAGAATTTTTACAGTGGTGCTTTTACCCGCACCATTGGGTCCAATATAGCCAATGACTTGTCCTGGATAAATGTCTAGGTTAATGCCTTTGAGTACCTGTTTCTCGCCATAATGCTTGACCAGGTTTTTCAATTGTATAATGGGTTCCATGGATTGTTTTTAGCGTTAGTAGCTGTTTTTGAATTTCCTTACAATTTCAGAATAAACTTAATCTGTTCTGCATCTAAGAACAAAAAAGATTTCAGCTTGTGGATAAGCCCTATTTTTGAAACAGCCTAAAAGCTGTTTTCATGAAGCAGGCCTTGATTAAATTACATATAGCCGTTTTTCTAGCTGGATTTACTGGAGTCTTGGGTATTTTAATTACCCTAAATGAAGCCTTATTGGTTTGGTATAGGATTGCACTTACTGTGGTAAGTCTTTTTGCACTCTTGGTTTGGAAAAAGCAGTTGCAACAAGTTCCCTTTAAAAAAGCGCTTCAATTATTATTTATTGGTGCTTTAATTGCCATTCACTGGGTTTGTTTCTATGGTAGCATCAAATATGCTAACGTGTCTATTGGTCTTGTTTGTTTTGCATCAACGGGTTTATTTACAGCATTATTAGAACCCTTGTTTACTAGAAAACCATTTAGTTGGATAGAAGTAGGGTTGGGGCTCTTGAGTTTGGCTGGGATTTATTTGATCTTTCATTTTGACGCTAGGTATCGATTGGGTATTGGCATTGGAATAGCTTCCGCCATTTTTGCTGCGCTGTTTTCTGTTTTAAATAAGCGTAATGTGGCCACGGTAGCACCCAAGACCATGATGCTCTATGAGCTGTCTGGAGGGCTCTTGATTCTAACCATATTAATGCCATGGTATTTACAACGCTTTCCCACCAATCATTTAATGCCTTCTTTACAAGAATGGGGCTGGCTACTGGTGTTGAGTTGGTTTTGTACCGTATGGGCTATGGATCTGATGTTGCAGGCCTTACAAAAAGTATCTGCTTTTACCCAGAATCTGAGTTTGAATTTGGAACCAGTGTATGGAATTCTCTTGGCCTTTGTTCTATTTCAAGAACAGAAGGATTTGCAACCTAGTTTCTACTTTGGATTTTTATTAATTGGTGTTTCAGTGGTATTGCAAATGCTACGCGTGTTGAAACTAAAAAAACACTGATCAGTCTTCTTTTAATAATTCGGCCTTCTTTTCTGCAGGTATTTTTAAAGCGGGATTAAAGTCAGGGAATAGCTCCTTGATTTTCTTTTCATTCAAATTAGAGACATCTATAAAATACCAGTCTTTGCCATTGTTATTGCTAATGGCCAATAACCAAGACGCTTGTTTTAATTTTCCAGGTGGGGTTTCAAATACAATGGTTTGACTTACCAAGCAATGTAATTCTTGTCCAGCTTCAAATATATTTCCAGGTTCACCCAATTGAATTTCTCTTAAATCAATCCCCATTGAAAACAGTTTTTTGCTCTTCTCTTTAAGGGCTTGAGCCATTTTTTCTGATCCTCCCATTTGTTCTTGTAACTTAGGATAGGCTTTTTTGGCTTGGGTATTATAATCGTTTTTCTCAGTTGCGCGGGTGATAACACGAGCTTGAATTAAGATCTGGTCTCTATATGGGTTTTGTGCAAAAGCCAATGGCGATAGCCCCAATGTCAGTAATAGACAAAGCAAGAATGATTTCATGTGTCAATGTTTTATAGAAGTCTTGGGTGGGGCAACCCAATCAATCTAGTTTGTAAGCTACCAATTTGTTCCCAAAAAACGTAGGAACATATAAAACACGGTTCTTGGCATCATAACCTATGTCTGCGGTATTTTTCTTTTCTTTTCTGGTATCCAATAATATTTCCTTGTTTTTATTGGCTACCACATAATAAATAACCCCTTCCCAAGCACTCACAAGATATTCATCTGCTTTAACCCTTTCAATGCCGTCTGTACTAGGATCCATTCCTTCCATGAGTTGCAACAATTGACCATTTAAATTGAGGGCTAATAAACTACCATTGTCTAATATGAGTAGGTCTTTTTCATTCA
>CAIZMD010000669.1 GCA_903933995.1 uncultured Bacteroidota bacterium | reverse complement strand
CAATATTGGATACAGTTTTGCTAAGCAAATAGCAGAAGCTCCCAAAGCCTGGTATATAGCAGAGATTAGTTCTTTTCAATTAGACGATATCATCACATTTAGACCAGATGTTTCTGTGCTACTCAATATTACAGAAGACCATTTGGACCGTTACGAATACAAGTTTGAAAACTATATCAACTCTAAGTTCAAAATTATTCAGAACCAGACCATGGAAGACCATTTTATCTACTGTCTGGATGATGAAATTATCACAAGCAAATTGTCAACCCTTATACTACCTACTAACCCATTACCATTCTCTATGAAACAAGAACTTAAAAAAGGCGGCTACATCAAAGGCGATCAGATGATGCTAAGAATCCAAGAAGAAAGAGTAAGCATGAGTATTTATGACTTTGCTTTAAAAGGCAAGCACAACAATTACAACACTATGGCAGCAGGAATCGCAGCCGCAACAATCGGCATCAGAAAAGAAAAGATCAGAGAAGCCGTGAAGAATTTTCACAGCCTGGAGCACAGAATGGAGTTTGTAGCCATGGTGCGTGGTGTTGAGTTTATCAATGATTCTAAAGCTACCAATGTGAATAGTACTTGGTATGCACTAGAGAGCATGAACAAACCAACGGTTTTGGTATTGGGTGGTACGGACAAGGGTAATGACTATGGGTTAATAGCGGATCTGGTAAAGGAGAAGGTGAAAGCAATAGTTTGCATGGGTATAGACAATCAAAAAATCATTGCAGCATTCAAAGATTTGGTGCCAGTGATTGTTGAAACAGATAGCGCCAAAAAAGCAGTAAATGCCTCATTTAAATTGGCTGAAAAAGGAGACGTGGTCTTGTTGAGCCCGGCCTGCGCCAGTTTTGACCTCTTCAAAAATTATGAAGACAGAGGTTGCCAATTCAAAGACGCCGTTAAAGAGTTATAATTTTTAGTTAAGTAGTTTTTTGTAATCCCCATTCCTACCCAATGCAAGAGAACAACGATACCCTCTTTTCACAAATGCCCACCATCAATGGTATGCGTGGTCAACTTGTGAACAGAACCCGAGGTGATAAATACATCTGGGGCATTGTTGTTCTCTTGTCATTGATTTCTATTTTGGTAGTGTATTCTGCAACGGGTTCTCTGGCTTATAAAATGTATAAGGGCAATACCAATGTGTATTTGTTTAAGCAAGTATCATTTTCATTGATAGGGTTTACCCTAATTTATTTTCTTCATAGGGTTAACTATACTTTGTTTTCAAAAGTAGCCACCGTGCTATTTATGTTATCCATTCCCCTATTGATCTACACCCTTTTCTTTGGTGCAAGGATTAATGAAGGAAGCAGGTGGATCAAATTGCCCATCATCAACATGACCGTGCAGACCAGTGATTTTGCCAAGCTGGCGCTCTTCATGTACCTCAGTAAAATGCTGAGTAAAAAACAAGAGGTCATCAAAGATTTTAAAAAAGGGTTTTTACCGGTGGTAACGCCGGTTTTGATTATTTGTGCCCTCATCATGCCCGCTAACTTATCCAATGCACTTCTAACAGGAGCTACTTCTTTGTTGCTCATGTTTATTGGAAGGGTGAGTATCAAACATATTTTCCTAGTCATCTTGGTGGCCATGATTCCTGTTTGCTTAATTGTGTCTGTGGCTGTGCTAACGCATGATGGGAAGGCAAAAACGGATGAGGTTAAGACAGGTAAGATGGAAGAGGCAAAATCTATTGGAAGATTCGGTACCTGGGTCAAGCGCGTACAAGATTTTATGTATGCTTCTGAAAAAGAAACGCCTTATCAAGTTCAGCAAGCCAAGATTGCCATTTCTAATGGCGGTATGCTCATGGGTCTTGGACCAGGTAATAGCCGTCAAAGAAACTTTTTGCCACAGGCTTACAACGATTTTATTTATAGCATCATTATAGAAGAATATGGTCTTCTTGGTGGGGCGTTTATCATATTTATTTATCTGGTTTTTCT
>CAIZMD010000668.1 GCA_903933995.1 uncultured Bacteroidota bacterium | reverse complement strand
GATAGCGCCATTGCACTCAAAAATACTGCGGCATTTAACCAAGATGCCCTGCAAACTTATTTGGATGAAGCAGCGCCTTCCTTTGGAAAAATTGTAAGCATCACTAAATTTCCCGGTGGCTATTCCAACCAAACTTATTGTTTGCAAACGGAGCAACAGGAATGGGTTTTGCGCATGCCCCCAGCAGGAGCTAATATTCAGAGTGCGCATGATATGGGAAGAGAATATAGGGTACTCAATTTGTTAGAACCGCATTATAAAAAAATTCCCAACCCGCTATTGCTCTGTGATGATGCCAGTATTCTAGGGCAACCCTTCTATATTATGGAACGCTTGTCTGGCGTGATTTTGCGCGCGGGCAATGCTCCCAAATTAGGCATCACAGAACAAGAGATGCAGGGCCTGTCCACAGCACTGATCAATAATTTAATAGCACTACACGCCCTTGACATTACTACCACCGGACTCAACCAACTTGGCAAACCAGAAGGTTATGTAGACAGACAAGTAGCCGGTTGGACCAAGCGTTACCAAGTAGCACAAACGGATCAAATTGAAAGCATTGATCAAGTTGCTAAATGGATTGCTTCTAATCATCCGCGTGCACAAGCACCCACCCTATTGCACAATGATTACAAATATGACAACCTGATTCTTGACCCCAACAACTTATCCAATATTATTGGTGTACTAGATTGGGAAATGGCCACAGTGGGTGATCCCCTCATGGACCTTGGTGCCTCGCTGGCTTATTGGTTTGAAGCGGATGAAAACGCTGTTTTTAGAAACTATAATTTGAGCTGGTTACCCGGAAACCTATCGCGCCAGCAATTGGTAGAACACTATGCCCTTGCCACTGGCAGAGACTTGACTGATATTGTTTTCTACTATGTTTTTGGTTTATTTAAAAACGCCGTGATTGCCCAACAAATTTATCACAGGTATCAGCAGGGCAATAGCAATGACCCGCGTTTTGGCGCCCTACTTCCCATGATTCAATTACTTGGTGCCACTGCAGCATCCACCATAGAGAAAGGAAAAATTTAGTCCTCCCTTCTTCTCAAACTACCGCGGTTCTTGGTTTTCTCAGACTTGTAGACTTCAAAAGTCTTTTCAATATAATAGCCTAGTTCTAAGTCATTCATCTGTTGCATCAATGCATAGTCTGGACGGTAGCGGCGCATGAAGGTATCTAACTCGGGAGAATTGAGTTTGGTGAGTTTGCGTACAAAGGGTTTGTTGTATCGGCGGTCAATGTATTTATCCTGCTCTTGTTGTAGCAATCGGTTTTGCAAATTCAAGAGACTTCTGTTGCGCTTAAAGCGGAACATATTGATGATCTCATCTAGGTCAAATCCAACGGTTACGCCACCGGGATTATAGCCCGGATTATTGCTTAAGCGTAGACCCGGTTTTTTAAAGTCAAAAATCTTGGCGTAGTCTTTTCTATTCTGCACTGAGTCAAACTTATAATAGTTGTTCCGCACTTTAACATCGGGGAGGTCAAAGGCACGAACATGGATCATCACATTAAAACTCTCGGTATTGGAAATGGTATCTACCGGATATTTCATAGTAGACTTGCCAATCATGGAAAACCAAATAGAATCTTTTAGGGGAACTCGAATGCTATACCTACCCATGGAATCTGTGATCACCCCTTTGCCGGAAGTACTCATCACAGCCACAGCTTCCAAAGGTCTTCTGGCAGAAATATCGTAGACCGTACCGCTGATATTGATGGATTGTGCTATCGCACGATGCCCCAACAGTCCGCAAAACAGGAATATACAAACAAGAACCTGGTGTAGCTTTCTTCTCAAACAGTCATATTAAGCTGTAATATTAAAACAGTAGGGGCAGATATCCTGAGCAGTCAAATTGAATTAACATGTTTTTGGAGAATCTAGAACTTGTTCTCTAAAATATAAGGCAGCATTTTGATCCAAGTGGGCCAGTCATGCTTTATATCTTGTCCCCAAACGTCTAAATCATACCAAATGCCTTTTTCATAGAGAATCCCTGCAAAACGCTTGCCGGCTTCTGGGTCTTCATAGTCCCCGCTTCCTGTATAAATATGAATATGGTGACTGGCTTTGATTTTGTCTAGATAATAAGGATCATTTAAACCCGGCATATAGTGCTCGGGGCTATTATAGAAAACTTGATCATCCCAAAAACCCTTGGTGTATTCGGTTAAATTATAGACCCCACTCATGCTAATGGCACCATTGATAATATCTGGTCTTTTCAAAAAAAGGTTCATGGCGTGCAATGCTCCAAAACTAGCACCGCAGGTATAGATCATGATTTCAGGACTGGTGCTATTGCGGATAAAAGGAATTACTTCATTAAACACGTATTCATTGAACTGATTATGCCTGATAGCTTTGTGTTCTCCCAACATTTGGTTGTTCATCCAGCTTTCTTTGTTCATGCTATTGATACTGTAGACGCGCAGTTTACCCGCGTTGATCATGGGTGCCAATGCATCAATTAATTGAAAGCGCTCGTATTCCAAATAATCCGCTGCGGCTGTTGGAATTAGCAACAAGGCAAAACCATAATGACCATAAGAAACAATGGGCATTTCTTGTCCTATTGCAGGGCTATGCCAAGAATTGATTTTTCTTTCCATTGGATAAGGGGTTTGAGGCAGCAACTAAGTTAGGGCTGCAAGATAAGCCAATCAGGCAATACAGGTTTTCTTGATCTCTTTCCATAAATCACGATAACACTGTGCTGCATAACTACTGGGTGCATAATTCTCCAAGGGAGATTCATTCAAACCCATTTTCTCAACATCACTCAAATAGGGAATATAACTCTTGAAGAAAATCTTGTCTTTGTAAAACTGGTTCATGACTTCATGGTGCAAATTCTTCCGATGGTCTACCATGCTAAAGAAGCAGCGCAGCTTTGCTAAACTAAAGCCGTTTTGTTCAAAATATTCATGTATGGTTTCATATGAACGAATAGACAAAGTGGTAGGAATATTGGGCATTAAAACCCAATCCACTCCAGCAAAAATTGCATCGTGCAACAAAGAGATTCCTGGTGGGCAATCAAGAATGACCAAGTCATATTCCTTTTTTACGCCTTGCAATAATTGACCAATTTTTTTCCTGCCCTGCTTCATATCATGCAATAAGGTTTCTGCATGACGTGCAGACAAATCAGCAGGGATTACGTCTAAATTTTCGTAGGCCGAGCTAAGCACTGCGTCTGAGAGATCCATGTCTCCACCAAACAATTTCTTGGATGCGTTTTTGGTATCAGAACTTGCTCCCAAATAAAAAGAAGCAGAACCCTGGGGATCCAAATCCCATACCAATGTTTTGTATCCTTCCTTGGCTGACAAATAAGCCAGGTTTACGGCGGACGCAGTTTTGCCAACACCGCCCTTGAGGTTGTAGATTGCAATTGTGACCATACCCTAAGTTAGGGATTTATCCCTAAAAACCACTCAAACCAGCCATCCTAGCAACAGACAGCCCAAAACAATGAGTGGAGCCGGAATTTTATTGCTCTTTAAAAACAGGAAAGTGATAACCACAATCCCTAGTTGCCAGAAGCCAATAGGCGATAGTTCTATGAGGTCAAACAGAAACTGATCCTTGATCAGATAACAAGTGGCACCGGCCATAATACCTACTACAGCTGCATTAATCCCCTCCAAGGATCGGAAGATGACCGCATATTTTTTAAGGTTATGCCATACCGGAAAAAAGAAGAGCACCAATAAAGCACTGGGTAGAAAAAGGGCCACTGTTCCAATGATACTGCCCATTAACTGAGCAAACATACCCTGCTCCCGAAGCACCATACCACCAGTAAAAGCCCCAATGGAAAAGACCGGACCAGGTATGGCCCTTACAATCCCAGAGCCGGTTAAAAAATCTTCTTTACGCATTTTTAATACGTCTCGCTTATTCTCCAAAATCCGATTGGATTGCGGACGGGTTACGTATTGTTCATACATCATGGGCATGAGCACATCGCCGCCGCCAATTACCAGACTG
>CAIZMD010000667.1 GCA_903933995.1 uncultured Bacteroidota bacterium | reverse complement strand
CCAATTTAACCAGCCAACTGCTCCGGCCGCAGCGGGCTGAAACTGCAATCCAAGACTGAGCCCCGTCTGAGAAGTAATAACACTTTGCTGGAGGCTCCCCTCCGTTGCTGTTGCGTCTAAAAAATAGCCACTAACCGCTGCTATATTTACTTGATTAAGGGTCTGCCCGTTAAGCTGCAGATTAAACTTACTAGCTGCCCCAATAGATCTACCCGCCAGTTTTACATTTACTTGAACAGGGCTAGTCAAAATCCGATTGGGCCAATCAACACTAAATGTCTTACTGCTGGCAGAACTGCTAAACTCCTCGCCCAACCATTCCTTGCCACTGGCCAGCAGGTTCACCAAATCTTTTTCGTAGAAAAAGCGCTCGTTATAACTATTTACCTGAATGGTAGCCGGCCCCAGCGCTGCTGGGGTTTGGATTCTTTTACCATTACCTCCAATACTGATATAATAATAGGCCGTATCTGAATATAGGTTTTTCACATGGGCAAATCGCTTATTCAAACTGTCTTTGACCCATTGGTGAGGCCCCGCAGCATAAAAGACCAAAAAATCGCTTCCGCTAAAAACAGCATCGCCCCCGTCCTCTACCAAAATGGCGTTTTCTACCAGATCATCGGGTCTTGGGGCGGAATTCCCCTCGGGGAGCATGGCGCCCCCATTTCCATAAATCCGGATAGCAGAGGAAGCAATTGCCCCCGTACCAAGCCCCAAACCGCCCAAAGCATTGGCGTCAATTTTATACACCCCCTCCTTGGTCACAGCAATCTTGGCCCAATTTCCGGTGGATAGCACCGAACTTGGGGCATAGACTCGCTGGGAAAAGCCATCGGCGCAGCCCAATAACCCCATGAATAACAGGGTAATGGCCATGAACTGACCCCCATTTAGGATATATTTTGGCTTGTTTTTCAAGATTGGACCTTTGCTACAATTGGGTTGATAGTGCTGTTATTTTCAAAACTACTCCATTAGCAGATACGTTAACACAAGGTTTTGGCGTTATAGTCACTAAAATTAGGTTTTTGCTAACAGAAGCAGGGCGGTTGATTTTTAGTTCATTAAGGGAAATCTTATATATTCGCATGGACTTAAATTAGAAAGATCTGATTAAACTCTACTTCAAATTCAATCTACTAACATGCAGTTATTGAAAACAACCAGGAATTTGGTTTGGTTACTAGCCGTTGCCGGATCATTTAGTGCCTGTGGTATACTTGGAAAAAAATCAGATAAGTCTACGGCTACCGGCTGGAATTACAATGATAAAAACCAAGGTAATTTCAACGTGGTGAAACCAAAGGATATTAAAACCGCTCCCGGTCTTGTCTTTGTTCAGGGTGGTACCTTTACCATGGGTGCTACACAGGAAGACGTAATGGGAGGCTGGAACAATATCTCTAGAAGGGTTACGGTTCCTTCCTTTTTTATTGACAAAACAGAAGTGGCTAACGTACACTATAGAGAGTACCTCTATTGGCTAGAGAATGTGTTTGGCCAAGCGGGTATGGATTCTGTAGTTGAGCAAGCTAAACCAGATACCCTTGTTTGGAGAAGCGAACTAGCGTTCAATGAGCCCTATGTAGAATATTATTTCCGTCACCCTTCTTATAACTACTATCCGGTTGTGGGTGTTAGTTGGAAGCAGGCAACGGATTATTGTATTTGGAGAACTGACCGTGTAAATGAATTGGCCTTGATGGACAAGGGTTTCTTGGATAAGAAAACTCAGATCAAGCGTGAATTAAATGGTGCTGGTCAAGACAACTTCAATACCAAGGCTTATACCATGGGTGAGTACCAAGCTACTCCTGGTAAAGAAGCTTCTTCAAAAAAGAATCCTTTAAAAGATGCTCAGGGCAGACCACGTACTACCGTTAAAATGGAAGACGGAATCATGCACCCAGACTATAGATTACCAACAGAAGCCGAGTGGGAATATGCTGCTTATGGCTATATGATGGAGAATCCACAAAGAAAGAAGAGCAGCAAACAACGTGGTGAAGAAGTGGTTGCCAACAAACAAGTATATGCTTGGAAAAATGAAGGTTTTGACAACCTACGTTATACCAAAAAATCTTCTTTCCAAGGTGCGTTCCTAGCCAACTTTAAACGTGGCTCTGGTGATAACATGGGAGTTGCGGGTGGTTTGAATGACAACGCCGCTATTCCATCAGAAGTAACTTCTTTTATGCCTAATGGATTTGGTGTATTCAATATGAGTGGTAACGTGAGTGAGTGGGTTGCCGATGTTTACAGACCTTTGAACACTTTGGATGGCGATGATTTCAATATCTATCGTGGTAACGAATTCAAACAAGTTGACAAAAGCTTGGGCGAGGGTAACTTGCGTGATGACAAGGGTAGGATTAAAATGATTGCAGAAACTGATTCTGCTTTAAGAAATAGAAGAAACTACAATCGCTCTTATGCCATCAACTATAACGATGGTGATACCGTGAGCGGTGTTAATTATGGATACGGTGTTACTACCATGATTTCTGACAAATCAAGGGTTTACAAAGGTGGTTCTTGGGACGATAGGCCTTATTGGCTTAGCCCTGGCACTCGCCGTTTCTTAGAAGAAGAACAAAGCACTAGGGATTTGGGATTCCGTTGCGCCATGACACATTTTGGTGCAGCTGAAAGCACGTCTAGCAAAGCGCAGACTGGCTATTTCATCCCAACCCGCAGAAACAAGCGTTAAGGAAAAGGAAACATACAGCGTAGAAAGAGCCATCCAATTTGGGTGGCTTTTTTTATTGGGGGTAGGGTTCCAATAATTCCCCTACCGCTTGCGGGAGGGGTGGCCGCAGGCCGGGGTGGGTTTATGACCCGAATGCTTTATTTTTGACCAAACAATTCCCGTGCAAATCACAGAACTCTACCAACTATATCTCCAACATCCCTCCATTCAAACGGATACCAGAAAATTACAGCCGGGCGATATTTATTGGGCATTAAAAGGTCCCAATTTCAATGGTAATCTTTTTGCAGAAAAAGCTTTAGAAATGGGGGCGGCTTACGCGATAGTAGACGAGCCAGTTGCCGCAAACGAACGAATCATTGTAGTGGAAGAAGGATTGTCCACCTTACAAGCATTGGCCAAACACCACCGAGAACAATTTCAGATTCCTTTTATTGCTATCACGGGAAGTAATGGCAAAACCACTACCAAAGAATTGGTAGCAACAGTTCTAGCCAGTCATTTTATAACTGCCACTACAGAGGGCAATTTGAACAACCATATTGGGGTGCCGCTTACCCTCTTGAAAATCAAACAGGGTACAGAAATAGCGGTGATAGAAATGGGTGCCAATCACCAACAAGAAATTGCCGGATACTGCGTTTACACAGAGCCCACGCACGGCATTATTACCAACTGCGGCAAGGCACACTTAGAAGGTTTTGGGGGCGTAGAGGGCATTAGAAAGGGCAAGGGCGAGCTCTTTGATTATTTGCGCGCTCATGATGGCACAGTATTACGCTACGCCGATTATGACTATCTACAGGAGATGAGCCAAGGCATTGAAAAAACCTTTGACTATGGACAAACATCTGGCCATGTTCAAGGACAGGTAATTAGTAGCGAACCATTTTTAAAAGTCAACATCACTAAGGGCTTTGCAACACCCACTACCATTCACACCCAGTTGGTGGGCGATTATAATTTACCCAATGTACTTTGCGCAGTTGCGATAGGCATTTACTGTAAAGTTCCTCAAGAGAAAATTGTTGCTGCCATTGAAAACTATGCGCCATCCAATAGCCGATCACAATTGATGCAATTGGGTAGCAATCAAATTATCTTGGATGCATACAATGCCAATCCAAGTTCCATGAAACTGGCTATTGAAAATTTTGCACGCCTTTCTGTTTCAGGCAAGGTGTTGATGCTGGGTGGCATGATGGAATTGGGAGCAGAAAGTGTTGCAGAACACGAAGCCATTGCAGCATTGATTGGTCAATATGATTGGGACAAAGTGGTACTAGTAGGTGGCGATTTTTCAAAAATCAAACATCCCTATTTGTATTTCTCAGATTCCTTGGCTGCCAAAGAATGGTTCTTATCGCAAGATTTCAAAAACGCCTATTTGCTAGTGAAAGGATCAAGAAGCATGCAGATGGAAAAAATCATTCAACCCTAAAAAATTCAACTCTAAAGATTTCTCATGGAAGATATAAAAGCTTTATTCCCACAGTTTGAACCAGAGTTGATGAATGAGATTATCGCCAATGGCGTAATCAAAACTATTCCCGCTGGTGAAGTACTCATGCGCACGGGACAGTTTATCAAAAGCACTATGTTGATTCTTGAGGGCAATGTAAAAGTGTTCCGCGAAAATGAAGACGGAGGCGAATTCCTTATGTATTTTTTGCAACCAGGAGAAGCCTGCGCCATCAGCATTATCTGCGCTGCCAAAACAGAAGCTAGCAGGGTCATGGCAAAGACTACTGAAGAAACTACAGTGCTGATGATTCCTCTACAACTCCTTGACCGTTGGATGTTGGACTATAAATCTTGGTATCATTTTGTTTTGTCTACTTACAGGAATCGCTTTGATGAGTTGTTGGTGTTGATAGACCAAGTAGCATTTAGAAATATGGACGAGCGCCTGCTATCCTATCTAGAGCGTCACTCAAAAGTGCACAATAGTTCCATCATCTCACTCTCCCACCAACAGATTGCCGATGAACTCAATTCTTCCCGCGAAGTTATTTCCCGACTCTTGAAAAAAATGGAGCAACGTCATATGGTCATCCTGCATCGCAATGCGGTGGAATTGATTTGATTTTTCTCAAACGTAGATAGATTTATTCTTTCTCAACCGCAGATAGATTTATTCTTTCTCAACCGCAGATAGATTTAAGACAACCCTAGATAATTATAAAGTCTCATTCCTCAACCTCTAAGTCAACCGTACTTAGTTTTTAGACTTTTGAAAAAGGCCGTTTTTTATACTTGTTCTAGTATAAAAACAGGTGTTCTATTTTATACTAGAACGGGTATAATATTGAAGGCCCTTATTTATACTTGTTCGTGTATAATATTGAGAT
>CAIZMD010000666.1 GCA_903933995.1 uncultured Bacteroidota bacterium | reverse complement strand
TGTTGTTGATATCTGGGTATTTGTTTCTTATATACCAACCAATTTCAAGAAAAATCCTGTGACCGATAGTAGCCAATTGAGCCCTGATTTACTATTAGATTCAACTTGGAAAGATTCCTCTCACAAAGTCACAACGGTTGTTGTTGAAAAAGACAGTGGTCCTAATAAAGTTGATACAACCAAGGCAAACCTTAATGGCAAAACCTATATCACCAAGAAAGCCAGTATCAAATTTTATTCAAAAGGTCCAGGGGAAGATATTGAAGCAACCAATACCAATGTGGCATGTTCCTTTAATGACAAAACTGGTGCTTTAAAATTCACCGGTTTAATTAGGGGATTCCAATTTGAAAACGAATTGATGCAGGAGCATTTTAATGACAAGGATTATATGCACAGTGAATTATATCCTAAAACAAGTTTCACTGGAAAAATCAACCTGCCTGCAAATTTTAGTACGGAAAAAGATGGCAATTATAACGTGAGCGTTGAAGGGCCCTTAACTATTAAAGCTGTCACCAATAATACCAAGGTTACTGGAACTATTACTGTTACTGGCAAGACCATCACTTTAAAAAGTGTCTTCAAAATCAAAAGAGCCAACTTTAACATCAATATTGATGAAGTAGCAGAAGAATTAGAAATTACTGTAATCGCGTCATTTAAATAAACCTTACACGAGCAACAAACCCGCTTTGTACAAAGCATTGACGGGTTTGTTGTCCCAAAATAATTCAAAATCTTCCAAACCTGTTGCTTCATAATCAGCTTTTAGTAAAGCAACCGTCCATTGCTTTGGATTGTCCAATTGCAATTCTGGAAGTACTTTTAATAACCAAGCTCCTTTATCTGGTTCAACACTGATGGCTTGTGTATTACGTTGGGTCTGAAAACTAATTTGCATTTGCTCCCAACTCATACCTTTTTTTGATTTTTGTATAATCTCCCACTGGGGATTTTTACCTAGCCAAATTGGCTTTGCATGGTTAGAAGCAAGCTCGGGCTCGTCTATTGCTTGCTTGATAAAATCAGGAGCAACCGTGGTTTTGGGCACTTTAAAATCAAACCATTCTCTCAAAGAAAAATCCAAACAAGTACCGTGCATATAATTGAGTAGGGCTTTCTTTAATCCAAAGCCAAAACTTTCGTGGTCGGCACCAGATGGGTCATCGTGTTGAATATCATTATTGGCAAAACTGCCAATGGTATTGCTTTGTTTTCTCACTTGAAATTTAGCCGGATCCAAACCAACAGGGCTATGCGCTGTCATGGTAAACAAATGCCAGAAAGCTGATTGCAAAACACCTGTTTCAAATAATTGCCTGACCATTTCAAGTGAATCAATGGTCTCTTGTGCCGTTTGGGTTGGAAACCCATACATCAAATAGGCATGCACCATGATACCCGATTCCGTAAAATGCTTACAAACTCTTGCTACCTGTGCAACTGTTATGCCTTTGTCAATCAGTTTGAGTAATCTATCAGAAGCAACCTCTAATCCCCCACTCACGGCAATACATCCGGAGGCTTTTAATAATAGACAGAGGTCTCTGGTAAAGCTTTTCTCAAACCTTACATTGGTCCACCAACTCACTACCAATTTTCTACGAATGATTTCCATGGCCAAGGACTTCATTAAGGAGGGAGGAGCTGCTTCATCCACAAAATGAAAACCGTTCTGCCCAGTCTTGGCAATCATTTCTTCCATCCTATCAACCAGTAAGGATGCGGTAACTGGTTCATAGTTTTTGATATAGTCTAAGGAAATATCACAGAAGGTACATTTGGCCCAATAGCAACCGTGTGCCATAGTGAGTTTGTTCCACCTACCATCGCTCCAAAGACTATGCATGGGATTGGCCACTTCAATAGCTGAAATATACTGGTCTAACAATAGTCCATCATAATCTGGGGTGCCTACTTGTCCCTGTTTATAATCGGCACAAGCCGTATTATTGATATAAACTACTTTTTTATTTTCTAAGGTAAAGGCACGCTTGAGTTCAGACAATTCCCTTTTACCATGT
>CAIZMD010000665.1 GCA_903933995.1 uncultured Bacteroidota bacterium | reverse complement strand
GTGGTGTGGGCCGGGATCGAACCGGCGACACAAGGATTTTCAGTCCTTTGCTCTACCGACTGAGCTACCGCACCAATTTGTCGATATTCTATGTTTGTCGGTACTTTACCCCGATTCATCGGGGGACTGAGCTACCGCACCATTTCAGTCTAGGAACGTTTCCATTCCCTAAAGGGCTGCAAATATAAGGGCATCAGACAATATTCAGAAATTATCCACAGTTTTTTTTCAGTTTTTTGGTAAGGGCGGGGCCGATGGTCCTGGAATCTAGATGGAATAAGGGTTTGGGGCCGGGGAATTAGAACTTATAGACCAATCCGTTGGTAAAGTTGCTGATCTGCTCGTTGGCCAGAGGAGAGATCTGCCCCTCATCATGCTGGATAAAGTATTTGGCGCTAAAGGTAAAATGCTTGGTGATGGTAAAATTGGCGCTGAGTTCTAGGGTAAAACGGGGGTATTTTTTATTGTCTACCGGAAAATAGGGCACATTATAGACATTGTCATAAGGAATGCGCAAGGGGAACTGCACAATCCCTAGGGTGCTGAGGTTTAGCTTTTCACCCAGGGTAAATACAAACTGGATATAATTATTCAATCGCCAATTGTCCTTGTTGATGTTCCCCTTCTCGTTAATACCAAAAGCCTCTTCTAATTTGTCTTTTGAACTTTGCGATAAGGTATCTAGTGCGGGTAGAAATTCGCGTTCAAAAATGCGCCAGCTTTCTTTTTCATACTGCAAGCCGGTACCAATTTTTAAACGCATCCACTTGCTTTTGTGCAAACTATAGGTGATACCGCCGCCGCCATTAAAGCGATAGTTGAGTCCCCTGCTTTCATCATAGGCAATGGTAAAATTGACTTCGGGAAAAAAACTGGCTTCAGCAACTATTTTCTTTCCTTCTATAGTATGCCTATTCAATGCCGCTCTTGCAAATAGCAAGAATCTATTAGACGCCTGATCGGTTCCATTAGAGTTAAAATAAATGGTATTGGATACTTCAAACAAATGACGAGTAGTAGCCCTAGAGATAGACGCGTCTTGCAAAAGAAAAACCTTTCGTTCCCCATCGTCATTGATGTTCAGACCAAACCCAAGTTTACCATAGGTCTTATGGGTTTTTAAGGTATCATAAAATGCCTTATCGTTTAAGATAGATTGGGCATATAATACAGAGGTCAGCAGCAATAAAGAAAATAGGAGCAGGGATTTCCGCATCTTCTAAACAGTTGGTTAGTTTGATGCCTAAATATATTAATTAAATGAGTTCAAGAATAGCATCCCAGAGCTGTATTCTTTTTTCCAAACTCAATTTTGCAGCTACGGTTGCTTCCATCCATTTAGAAAGACTGTCTCCACAAAGTTCTATAACCATTTCCATGGCCAGATGACTATGATGTCCGCCATCTACTTCAATATGTCTTTCCAGATAATAAAT
Organism: uncultured Bacteroidota bacterium; assembly: GCA_903933995.1. Classification (GTDB taxonomy): domain Bacteria; phylum Bacteroidota; class Bacteroidia; order Chitinophagales; family Chitinophagaceae; genus Sediminibacterium. Next base: position 318 of record CAIZMD010000665.1, on the reverse strand, counting down.
AAAACCGTCTAGTTTTTCTGGATGTAGATTGGCTATCTCTTTCAACAAACCCAAAAACATGTCTGGAATTAAGTCTTCTCTTCCAAAACTAAACACGGCAGCTTGTACGTGAATGGGTTCTTGAATAATATCAAAAGTGAAGCTTATAAAATCCTTGACACCGGCAGGTAATTCAATTCTTTCTAAAGCTTTGGATATAGGTAAACCCATCTTCAAATGACCAATCAATACTTGGATCTCTTTGGTGCTGGCACCCATCTGTTCCATGGCCTGCAAATACAATTCAAAATGACTGATTCTATTTCCAAAAGCATCTAC
>CAIZMD010000664.1 GCA_903933995.1 uncultured Bacteroidota bacterium | reverse complement strand
ATTGAACAAAATAAATTAGAAGGTATTCAAACTGAACTTACCTGTATCGAACCTTTTGAAATGCCTTTTCTCAATCAAGAGAAAAATATAAGTCTAATAAGGAAGCCTGTAGAAGAGGTTGGTCTTGAATTATTTCAATCTTTAGAAGAAAACGATATTCTCTTTATAGACTCTTCCCATATTATCCGCCCAGGGAATGACTTGTTGCATATTTTCTTTGAAATCTTTCCCATCTTAAAAAAAGGAGTCATCATTCATATCCATGATATTTTCTCGCCTAGACATTACCCCAAAGAATGGTTAACAGAGAAAATGCGTTTTTGGAATGAACAATATTTATTAGAGGCTTTCTTGCACAATAACCATGACTATCAAGTACTGTTTACTGCCAATCATTTGGTGAAGAGTCATTACGAAGAAGCAAAGAAAGTACTCATTCATCTGCAGCCCAATTCTGAACCATCCTCTTTCTGGATGCAAAAAATCAATTAATATTTAGGTGCTACAGCCTTCCAAGGTTTGGACTTATCCAATTCAACCACAGCTTCCAATTCATCCCCGAAAAAAGGGATTAGGTTTCCCAGATTATAAAATAGATTCCTCAGTCTCCACCTCAGATCAATGGATGGAAAATACTTATACCTATAAGTAGCTATGTCTACCTTAAAACCATCTGATAAATAGCCAAAATATTTCCTGATTTCTGAAGCGCTGTACTCCTTCCAATGATGACCATAGGTTACATATTCAAAAATCATGTTTACATTAATCCCTACCCCCTTTAATAATAATAAGTTCTTAAGTGTTTTAACCATATTATAGATGGTTAAAGAATTAGGGGTTGTTATGTAGATGATTCCCTTGTCTTTGAGTAAACGATGAATATGTTTCCAAAAATCAATTGGGTTAAAAGTGATATGCTCAAGTATTTCAGTGAATAGAACTACATCGTATTCATCTGCCTTATGTTGAATGGCAGATAAAGTAGTAAGGTCATTCTCAATAATAGAAACTACTTGATGAGCTTGAACCCTGGCTTGAACAAAATCCAATTCTGTAAAAACACCCACATCCATGGCATGTACTCTGTATCCTAAGAATTGTAATAATAAGGTACTATGTAAATAATGGCTTCCAATATCTAATACTAAGGCACCTGGCTTTGCCCTTTTTATAAGGGTGTTTGCCATACGGGCAAACCTTTTTCTATGGAAGCGGAAATATTCCATGTCTTGACCATTCCCTGTTGCTACAACAATGGCTTCTACTTGATCTAAAGCCTTTTCTATTGATTCCTTATTGTTAAAAATCATGCTATGACTGGTCAATGAGCAGCAAAACTAAGATATTCCCTACATTTGCCCACATGTCAAAGCCTGTTTTCAAGATTATCAATAAATCAAACAATCCTTTGCCGCAATATGCTACTGAGGGGAGTTCTGGTATGGACATTCGGGCTTGGTTGGAAGCCCCCTTGCATTTAAAACCCATGGAAAGGAGTTTGGTGTCAACGGGTTTGTTTTTAGAACTAACAGAAGGTTATGAAGTGCAAGTAAGACCCAGAAGTGGTCTTGCCTTGAAACAAGGCATTACTTGTTTGAATTCACCGGGTACTGTTGATGCAGATTATAGGGGAGAACTAAAAGTGATCTTGGTCAATTTGTCTGGAGAAACTCAAATCATTGAATCTGGGGATAGAATTGCCCAAATGGTCTTTGCTCAGGTAACCATGGTTGCACTGGAAGAAACTAAGGAAATTAATGAAACGACTAGGGGCACAGGAGGCTTTGGTCATACAGGAAAAAAATAATCATGCTCAAAAACATTCTAGGAATATTGGTGCTAGTATTTTCTTTTGCGGCTTGCAAGTCAGTGAAGAAAGTACAGAAAATAGAAACAGAAATTTTCAAAAAAGATACTGCTCAAACCGTGGTCATTGCGGAAGCCCCCAAAGTAGACTCTGCAGCCATTGTCAAAGATATCATGGGGAAATTGGTGAGAAGAAGGGTAGATTATAAAACCTTTAACGCCAAGATTAATGTAGACTATGAGGGTGCGGAGAATTCTCAGAAGATGACTGCCTATGTTAGTTTAAAAAAAGACAGTGCCTTGTTTGTGAAAATTGCCGTATCGCCTTATGGCGTGGTCATGAACATCTTTGTAAATAAGGATTCTGTGATTCTTGTAAGAACCAAGGGCGAAAAATCTATTCAATACCAGACGATTAGCTATTTACAAGAGGAAACCCATATTCCATTTGATTTTAAAACCTTGCAAGATATTTTGGTTGGTAATCCCATCTTTTTGGATAGTAATGTAGTCTCTTACAAGTCAGGAACGGCACAGTTGTTGGTGTATATGGTGGGTGATCTGTTTAAGAACTTGGTT
>CAIZMD010000663.1 GCA_903933995.1 uncultured Bacteroidota bacterium | reverse complement strand
TGGTTAAAAGACTAGTAAATCCAGTAGTTGAAGAAACCGCTGTGTTCACTGTTTGGTCATCTGTTTTTGAGCTAAACCAAGTCCAAGTAGAAGTTAACCTGTCATTGAACATGTTCAAGTCTACACCTACTTCATAAGCTTTGGTTATCTCAGGCTTTAAATTATTAGATACTAATAAATTTCCAACGGTATAGCCAGCAAGACTTCCGTAAGGGAATCCATTTGCACTACCACCAAAGGTAGGAGCCAAAGAATAAGCACCAAACTCAGATCCAAGGTTCACCTGACCTACTTTAGAAACACCTGCTCTAAATTTAAGGAGGCTAATTTTTCCGCTGCTCTTAATATTTTCAAAAGCATCAGTTGCTATGAAAGAGATATCAGCAGATGGGTAAAAGAAAGAACGGTTTTGAGTAGATAAAACTGAAACCCAGTCATTTCTACCTGTACCGTGTAAGAATAAAAAGTTTTTGTAGCCAATACGGAAATCACCGTAAGCACCTACTTGACGAGCCATATAATTGCTTTCGCTAGCTCCTGGAGTTCCTACCCCATTAGATACGTTAAACAATCCTGGTACAACCAATCCATTAGCAGATACATTCACATATTTTGATTGGTTTTGAGTCAACTGAGCACCTCCAATAAAATTTAAAGTGAATTTGTTCACCTTCTTTTGGTACTGAGCAAAAAAGTCAGTCAAAAGGTTAGTAGAGTAAGAAGATCCATCACTAACTGAAGCAGGAATATCTGTTTTAGAACTTGCATCAGTATGTTCAGCAAAGTAAGTATAATTAAATTCACCTATAGTGTTCTTATTAGATGCATTTCTAGTTGCGATACCTTGACGACCAACGATATCTAATCCAGCAATAGGCGTAAATTTCAATTCGACATTGGCTGTCAAATAATCGTTACGTTGCTTAGAACGATAGTTGTCTGCAGTAAAGTAAGGATTTTGATACCATGGATTGTAATATCCATTTGGATTAGCGAATTTATCAGTACGCCAGTGTTTATACTTAGTGATATCAACGTTAGAAGGCATGTTCAGCATGTTACCATACATAGAACCTGTTTCAGTGGTGATATCATATCTGTTTTGAGTGTAGGCAGTTGAATAGGTAGCCATTACTTTGTTACCCATTTTACGCGTACCGTTTACACGCAATGTAGCACGATTGTATTTATCACCAGGTGTTGTACCTGTTACATCAGCATATTGACCTGAAAGGAAAAAGGTAGAGTTTTCATCACCATTAGAAACTGAGAAGTCAGTTTGGTTGGTAATACCATTGTTCCAGAATTTATTATGCCCATCATTGAACTGATATAGTGCAGAATCTTGAGATCCATCTTCTAAAGCTGGTCCAAGCGCTCTTTTTACACCATCAAAACGTGCACCGTAAGATTGGTTTTCTAGATAATCAGGGTAAGGATTACCATTCGCATCTAAACCATATGCTGTACCACCCGCACCAAATTTGGTTTGTATTTTTGGATAAAATGCTACTTGTTCTGCAGTAGTAGTATTCGAAACATTTATAGTTGTTAGTCCTCTTCTACCTTTTTAGTAGTTACGATTACCGCACCATTGGATGCTTGAGAACCGTATAATGCAGATGCACCAGAACCATTCAATACTACCACATTCTCAACATCTTCAGGATTCAGGTTACCCAAAACCTCGTTTGGCACAACCACGTTATCTAGTACTACCAAGGCTTGGTTATTACCAGTCAAAGAACGTTGACCCCTAAGGATTAAACGGAAGCTAGGATTTACACCACCACCGGTTCCACTGATTTGAAAACCTGCTACTTTACCTTGCAAGCCATTGGCAATATTAGTTGCTTTACCTGCAGTTAAAGTTGCGGCTTGAATAACAGTTGTTGCAGTACCAATCTCTTTTCTTTTAGATTTAATACCACCCGCAGTTACTACCACCTCATCCATTGCACTTACACTTTCAGCTAAAGTAACTGTGTAAGCACTGCT
>CAIZMD010000662.1 GCA_903933995.1 uncultured Bacteroidota bacterium | reverse complement strand
TTACTCCGGCCACCATCATCACCAGCATTCAGCAGGTGAACAAACTAAAAATTGATTTTACCCTGCCAGAAAATTATAGCTACTTAATTCACAGAGGCAAAACCATTGAAGTGGATGTTGACGGAGGAAGAACGGGTAAAAAGAAAGCCACTATTTATGCCACCGAGCCATTGGTGAATACTGCAACTAGAAACCTAAAAGTAAGGGCTTACTTAGATGGCAAAGCCAACCCTGGCGCTTTTGTAAAAGTGTATATAGACGCAGGTGAAAATAGCAAGAGCATTATGGTTCCGGCCAATGCCATTATTCCAGAAGCTAGAAACAAGAAAGTAATTGTAGTGAAAAAAGGCAAAGCCGCATTTGTAGATATTGTAACTGGTGTGCGAAATACCGGAGCGGTAGAAGTAACCAAGGGCTTGCAAGTGGGAGACAGCGTGGTGGTAACAGGGGTTTTATTTGCGCGTCCTGGGGCACCCCTAAAAGTTAGGTCAGTGAAAAAGATAGAAGACTTGATCAACTAGGTTGTAGCAACAGCATTACTTACCCTTTGACCCAAATTATCAGATGAATATATCAGAACTATCGTTAAAAAGACCCGTACTAGCCACGGTCATGAATATCATGATTGTGCTTTTTGGTGTGGTGGGTTTTACCTTTTTGGCAGTAAGGGATTATCCCGCCATTGACCCGCCTACGGTAAACGTGCGAACTTCTTATACAGGGGCTAACGCCGATGTTATAGAAAGTCAGATTACCGAACCCTTAGAAAAACAAATCAATGGAATCCCGGGTATCCGTAGTATCAGTTCTTCTAGCTCAAACGGATCTAGCAATATTACCGTAGAATTCAACCTGGGCGTGGCTTTGGAAACTGCTGCCAATGACGTGCGTGACAAAGTGAGTCAGGCCATTCGTAACCTACCACAAGATATTGACGCACCGCCCGTGGTTGCCAAGTCTGATGCCAATAGTGATTTTATCATCTTAATGGCTATTCAGAGTAATACCAAGAGTTTGTTGGAGTTGAGTGATTATGCAGAGAACGTGTTACAAGAAAGATTTCAGACCATTAATGAAGTAAGTGGGGTATCCATTTTTGGACAGAAGCGTTATTCTATGCGCATCTGGACCAAGCCCGATAAATTAACGGCTTATGGTGTTGCATTCAATGATATTCAAACAGCACTGAATAGAGAAAACGTAGAATTACCCGCGGGTAAAATTTATGGTAACAATACAGAACTGATTATTCGTACACTGGGTAAGCTAACTACAGAAAAACAATTCAATGATTTAATTATTAAAGAAGACCAAACAGGTATTGTTCGCTTGAGCGATGTAGCCAAGGTAGAACTAGGTCCAGAAAACGAAGAGTTCTCTTGGAAATACAATGGGGTTCCGGCCGTGGGTATCAATATTACGCCACAACCAGGTGCCAACTATATCCGCATCTCGGATGAGTTTAACAAGCGTTTGGCGCAGATTCAAAAAAGCAATAAATCCGATATTGAATTTCACGTACTCATTGACAATACCCGCAACATTCGCAAGTCATTAGAAGAAGTAATAGAGACCTTGATGATCTCTTTTAGCTTGGTGGTATTGGTCATCTTTTTCTTCTTTAGAAACTGGCTAATTGCCATTAGACCACTGATAGATATTCCTATTTCTTTGGTGGCTACTTTCTTTATCATGTATATTTCTGGCTTCTCCATCAATGTATTAACCTTGTTGGGTATTGTGCTGGCAACGGGTTTGGTGGTGGATGATGGAATTGTGGTCACGGAAAATATTTTTAGAAAACTAGAAAGTGGCCTGCCCATTAGACAGGCAGCATTAGAAGGTAGTAAAGAAATTTTCTTTGCGGTTATCTCTACTTCTATTACACTGGCCGTGGTATTCTTACCCGTGATTTTCTTACAAGGATTTGTGGGATCGCTATTCCGTGAGTTTGGTATTGTAGTGGCTTGTGCGGTATTGATTTCAGCCTTTGTATCACTAACCATTACGCCAGTGTTGAACGTGTATCTGAACAAAAAAGACATGGGTCATGGCAAGTTTTATGATAAAACAGAACCCTTTTTCCGTGGTATGGAAGATGGTTATAAATCCTTGCTCACCAGCTTTTTGAAAATCCGTTGGATGGCATGGGTCATTGTATTAGTCTGTTTGGGTATCATCTTTTTTATAGGCAAGAACATGCAAAGTGAGATTGCCCCCATGGAAGACAAGAACAGTGTGCGTTTTAGTTTTACAGCACCTGAGGGAACCAGTTATGACAAAATGCTCAAGACATCGGAACAGGTTACCAATTTCTTAACCGATTCCGTTCCAGAAAGAGAATTCACTTTTAATAGTACTCCTAGCTTTTCAAGTACGGGTGTGAACAGCGCCATCGCCCGAATAGGGCTAGTACCGGCGGATCAGCGCAAGCGCAGCCAAAATGAGATTGCCATGGATCTGCAAAAGAAAGTAGGCCGATTTAATGACGC
>CAIZMD010000661.1 GCA_903933995.1 uncultured Bacteroidota bacterium | reverse complement strand
TTTTATGCCAATGTACAAGATGGCAAAGCGGAACTATTTGGGCCAACACAGGTACCAGACTCCGTGAGAAAACAAGTAGCAGAACAATTAAAAATTGCAGAAGATAAAATTACCATCAGCTCTCCAAGACAGGGTGGTGGATTTGGTAGAAAACTCATGACAGATAATGGTGTAGAAGCTGCGCTGATCTCTGCTGCTGCAAAATGTCCGGTACAAGTTCAGTGGACCAGGGAAGACGATATGCAAAACGATTTTTATCGACCAGCAGAAATGTATCGCTATCGCGCAGCACTAACAGCAGATAAATTATTGGCTTGGCACCAATCGGGTGTGGGCATAGGAAGGGCCATTAGAGGAGACAGTTATGTAGCTGGCGCTATTGAAAATTATAAAGCAGAAGGTCAAGGGCTAAAAAGCAATACCCCAACGGGTTGGTGGCGCGCTCCTGGTGCTAATACACTGGCATTTGTGGCAGAAAGCTTTATGGATGAGGTTTGTTCAGAACTGAAAGTAGACCCAGTAGCGTATCGTTTACAACTTTTTGAAGCAGCTAAACAAAAACCTGTTGGCAAGCTGGATTACAATCCTGATAAATACAAGAGCGTAGTAGAACTGGTGGCAAAAATGTCTAATTGGGGAGCCAAAACACCAGGTGTTTTCAGAGGCTTTGCAACCTGGTTTTCCTTTAATACCTATGTAGCACAAGTAGTAGATATTAAATTGGAAAAGGGCAAACCCAAAATTGTCAAAGTCTATTGCGCAGTAAACTGTGGAAGAGTCATTAACCTTAGTGGAGCAGAAAACCAAATTCAAGGTGCGGTGGTAGATGGTATTTGCCACGCCATGTTCCCTAAAGTAACATTTGTGAATGGTGCCGTAGTAGAGAAGAATTTCTACAACTATAGTATGCTTAAAATCAAAGACGCTCCACTAGATGTAGTTGTACAATTTGTAGCATCTGAAGAAGCGCCAACTGGATTAGGTGAACCGGCCTTACCACCTATTGCCGCAGCATTGTCCAGTGCCATTTTTGCCGCAACCGGCAAACGCATTAGGAAAATGCCTTTTGTGGAGCAGATGGGATAAACTAATTGAACTAGCTTAATAAAACAGGTACTGCATCATCAAGATGAGTACCTGTTTTTTATTGCTGTTTAGGTTTCTGCCTAATAAAAATAAAAGAGACCAACGTAATTAAGATGGGTAAAACAATGACCGATGGTATCACAGCAGACAATCTAAACATACCTGATTGGGCTTGATTGGCCACTTGCATTTTTTGTAAAGTACTGGTAATTAATTCTTGAGAACTATTAGCAACCCTTAATTCTGTTTCTTTCAAAGCCAATACTGCGTTGAACCAATTGGGATTGATCACATGGTGGTAGAGGTATAAAAATGGATTATAGATAAAAGTAGAGATGGCCGCAACCCAGATGGCCACTACAAATCTTTGCAACATGGAAATTTGAAATGCATCCTTGGCAAATTTAATGGCCCATAAAATCATGCAAAGGGGAAGTACAATAATGGCCATGTCTAGGTATTGACCAATACTTAGATAAGTTGAATCAAGTTTGGTTAACCACATGAGTGTGGTATAAGCACAAAAACCAAGACCCATATAAACCCCATGTTTCACTGTAGATTGAAAAATTAGTTTATCCATAGCTTACTTTTTTTGATACTTAAAAGTCCTAAAAAAAGAAAGAGGGATATTCGAAAAATTATCAGCGGTGCAACAAGCGGTTAATTGGAAATCTTGGTTTAGCCATTCATTGTATTTTCTTACTAGGCTTTCTATTTTCCATCATTCAACCCTAGTCCCAATCCAAACCTAGCAGCTACACTTGCTAAGTGAACAATCAAACTAGCTCTTTGCCAAATGGGCCGGTCGTTCCATTTTTGTTCTGGGTTAAATGGGTCAAAAGCCAGTGAAATACCTAAGGAAGCAGCTGCTTGCATATAATCCT
>CAIZMD010000660.1 GCA_903933995.1 uncultured Bacteroidota bacterium | reverse complement strand
AGAACAACGCCAAATTAAGATGCTCTCAGAAATGGGTAAATGGTTATCGCAATATGGTGCGTCTATTTATGGTACCCGCGGTGGTCCTTACTTGCCTAGCAAGGATTTGGTAGCCACCAGAAAGGGTAGTAAAGTTTACATACATTTACTCAAGACTAGCGCTACTAGTATTGCCCTACCAAACCTTCCCACCAAACAGCGCCTGAGTTCTGTGCGCTATCTCAACGGAGCTTTATTGGCATTTCAACAAGATGAATTTGGCATCAATATTCCGCTCACTGGAAAAATGCCTGATTTGAATAACACTGTCTTGGTCTTGGATTTTGTGGGCGATGTTACTAATGTGCCATTGGTATTCTAAATGAATAACAGAGATTTGTTTCATGTTTGGACCACCGGTGTATTATACAGCTGACGAATCTGGTTTTAAGGGCCCCATGTTGGATACCCTTTTGGCCAATGGCTACTACCGAATGCAGCACCATGTATTCACCACTAATCATACGCAGTTTGATATAGACAGTTATATGATGCCTGTGTTTTGGCTTAGGTTAGAACTTGCCAAAGTGCAGGAATCAAAATCGGCCCAAAAGATTCGGAAAAAATGTACCAAGTTGCAAGTGATTGTAAAACCTGCAGAGATTACAGATGAGATCAGACACCTCTATTCCTTGTATTGGGAGTTTGTTCCCTTTAGCACATCGGAGCAATGTGATGATTATTTGCACGATGCTAACCTGCCCAATCCCTTTGATTCTTGGATGATTGAACTGAGAGATCACGGACGTTTGGTGGCAGTTGGCTATTTTGACAAGGGCGATACTTCTATTGCCGGAATCCTCAATTTCTTTGATCCAGAATACCAGTCTTATAGCTTGGGCAAATACCTGATTCTTTGCAAAATGGACCATGCTCGGTCTCTGGGTTGCCGATTTTACTATACAGGTTATATCAGCACCGCCACAGAAAAGTTTGATTATAAACTCTTTCCAGATATCAACGCTATTGAAGTGTTTCTTCCTTTAGAAAAACATTGGGTACCTTATACCCATTACGATAAGACCATGTTGGAGCAGTATTTTTTTAACGGCTTGGATTAGTGGAGCGTCAAATTAAAATATGAAATGATGGACAATAGCGTAGTAGTTGTAACAGGTGCGGGCATTTCTGTAGACTCGGGCATTCAACCCTTTAGGGGAAAGAATGGTCTATGGAATGAGAATCCAACTACCATGGCCACTTATGAGAAATTCAAAATCGATCCCGGACATTTTTTGTCTTGGTACTATCATAGATTTGTTAGCTGCCGCGATGCGCTTCCTAATGCTACCCATGAAATTCTAGCAGCCAATCAGATTAGAGTGATTACCCAGAATGTAGACAATCTGCATATCAAAGCGGCACATCCAATTCAGCGATTAATTGAGATTCATGGAAATATCAATTTCAAAAGACGCATACCAGCTTATTCAAAAGAAGAATTGGTTTTGGCAAATTGGAATTTTGTAAAAGAAGCCGAGGATCAAATTCCTGCGCTGTTTGAACTCTTTGAAATTGGTAAGAATGGAACCATTGATTTTGATAAATCCTATAGGCCTCATATCCTACTCTTTGATGAATATTATGCGGAAATCTATGAATCTGAGATTGCCATGGATTGGGTTGCCGAAGCCGAAACCATCATCTTTATGGGCACATCCAATTCCGTAGGTATCACCAATATGGTGTTGGAGTCTGCACTAAGACGTGGCAAAGAGGTAATAGTGGTAGACCCTAATCCTGCTCCTTCTTTACGCTATCCCGGTATTCAAATTTTTGAAGAGTCTGCTATGGACTTTTCTAAAAGATATTTTTAGGTTAATGCACCAAGTCAAACAATAATACGGTTCTTGGGTCAAGTGATACAAAAGCCGGTTTTGTTGCTGAAGGAATTTTAAAATCCGCGGTCTTGGTATTTAATTGTTGTTTAACTAACTGTTGTTCAGCTACTCCATTTTTCATAATGCCAAATTCTACGGGTACATCAAAAATAAATCCAGATGATTGATGCTGTTGCACATGAATCAAGATCTGTTTTGATGCTTCATCATAATCCCAGGTCCAACTCAATTTTAAATTATCGGGTTTGTTCAACCACTGATTAAAGAAGGGTTTCAAATTTTGGTTAGCAGCTTTTTCCATTTCTGCAATCAAATCATGGGTGGTGGCATTGGCATTAAAATACTTTTTATAATAAGCCTGTATGCCTTTTTTGAAATTTACTTCTCCTATTTTATCTCTGAGCATATGCATGATCCAGGCACCTTTCTGATATGTAAGGCCACTTGTAACGTCACCGGTTTCCGCAGAACGATTACTAACAATGCTAAACAGAGAATCTTTTTTGATATAATCGTAGACAGACTTTTTGGCGTTTTTAACACCGGCTATATATTCATCGTGTCCATAAGCGTGTTCAATAAAGAGTAGTGTAAAAAAAGTAGTCAAACCCTCGCTTAGCCAAGCATCATCCCAAGTAGATTCTGTAACGGCATTTCCAAACCATTGGTGGGCAATTTCGTGAATCACTACATTTCTTAATCGTACTTCTTTTTTACCAGTGATTAATTTCTCTGCATAATAAATGGCAGAAGAAGTTTCCATACCACCGCCAGACACTGTAGATTGAACATTGGCTAGTTTCTCGTAAGCGAATGGTCCCACATAATCACTATAAAATGAAAGTACTTGTTTGGTGGGTTCAGCAAAATCGGCAAAGCCAGCTTCGCGATCTTGCGGATAGACCCAAGTCTGAATGGCTTTTCCATTAAATTGATCCACCTGTTGTACGGCAAACTCTGCTACGCCCAAAACAAATAACCAACAAGAAACAGGAACCGATTGTTTCCAGTGTGTGAGTTTGGTATTGTTGCCAAGAACAGACTCTTCCATTAATAAGCCATTGGAAACTACTTGGTATTTTGCTGGGGCTGTAACTATGAACTCGCTAGTAGCTTTGTCATAGGGATGATCAATAGAGGGTAACCAGTGTCTGGTTTTGTTGGGCCAATTCTCACTAAAGAAAGTTCTATCACCAAATTTGTTTGGAATGATTCTTAGTCCCTCTTCTGGGATACCCTTGTACTGAATCTCAAATGTGATCACGGTATCTTGAGTGGAAGGCTTAGCTAGTTGAATCATCAAGGAATCACCAGCGTGGGTATAATTCAGTGTTTGATGATTGGAACTGATGGACTGCACCAACATGCCTTTACCCTTTCTTTTCTCAGTTTGATTCATCAGATCTAACCGAAACTGTTTGATATTGCTTTTTTTAAATTGAATGCTAATAGAAGCCTTACCAATAATTTCATTGTTATTATCATTGACTGCTACTTCAAAACGATAGTGTAACACATCAATAGCATAGTTACGGGGATAAGTATCAGCAAAACTTTTCTTGCTAGTCAAACTAACAAAAAGCAACAGCAAATAATATGGATATCTCATTCTGAGGATTGAACTTTTAAATATGTAGGGATACTTTATTATAAGGTTTGAACTTTTTTCAAATAATATCCTTTGTTGTCAACCTGTGGTGGGGTTTTGCTAGTAATGGTAATCCCTTCTTTGTCAAGCATCATTTTAGAAACCCCGTCTGAACTGGTAATTTCAAATGGTAATTTCATAAATGCATTATTTAATTTAATGCTGTATTTCTGATAACCCACTTGTTTTACTATAATCTCTAATTGACTTGTTGTTCTGCAATAAAAATCAAAGAAGGGTTTTAGATTCATGCCAGACGCCTTACTAAACAATTGTTCTACATCGGTAGTTGTGACCATATTGTTATAAGTATATTGGGGGTCTGTTGCCAATTTTTTCAAGGTTGGGAAAAATACTTCGTCACCAACCACATATCTGAGGCTATGCATAAAGAAAGAACCCTTGGTATAAATGTCTGACTGCGCATAGGTTTCATCTTCACTCATTTCTTCACCCCCTACCATGGGTTTGATATATCTGATAGAGCGCTTATGACCATCAATAATTTTATCATACGCTTCTTGACCACCCAAATCAAAGTGGATTAAAGCTTCTGCATAAGTGCCAATACCTTCTTGAATCCATTCATGCGCCCAGTCTTTATTGGTTACTTTATTGGCCCACCACTCGTGCGCATACTCGTGAAATAAATTAGCGTTATAATCACTCTCGCCAATTTTTGTATATTCAAATTTGTTTTGAAAAGTGATATTGGTTTGGTGTTCCATACCCGAGTTGGGTACTGCACAAATACCAATCTTTTCTTTTGCCCAAGGGTATTCACCAAAGTATTTTTCCAAGACTTGACTATCACGTTTTTTTAGCGCAATGATTTTTTTTGCTTGAGCACTATCTTCTGCTAGAATATAAAATTGAATAGGAACTTTATTTCCGTTGATGGTAGTATACTCATCGGTAGCCACATGGAACTTACCAATATTGAATACCATGGTATAAGTACTCATGGGATAAATAGTTTTCCAGTGATAGGTTTTCTTGCCCTTTGACTTGGTTACTTTTTGCAAAAGACCAGGACCGCTTACCACCAAGGTATCGGGAACCGTAATCATCATATCAACTCCTTCATTAGGCTCGTCACTAGGATGATCCTTGGTGGGCATATAAATTCTGGCTCCTTCTTTTTGGCAATTGATAGCTACCCATGGATTGCCCGATCTGTCTTTGGTAAAAGTAAATCCACCAAACCACGGCGGCCTTACGGCGATGGGCGGTTCACCACCATACTCTACTTTCACCAATTGCTTGCCTTGTAAAAAAGGGCTTGCGCCAGTGATATAAATTTTATGATCCTTGTGATCAAATTTCACTGCTTTGTTATTGACACTCACTTTTTGAATGGTCAACAGATTTACTAGATCTAATAAAATAGTATCTGTGTTTTTAGCAAGTAGCATTTCCACTTCAGCTGCACCTTGAATAGTTTTATTGGTCAAATCCACATTGAGGTTAATGGAATAATGCCGAATATCCATAATGGCCTGCAAGGGTTGTAACTTACCACCAGATGATAAACTGCTAATGTCTCTATTCTGAGCATTAGAAACGGTTGCTATTAGGCAACAAAGAATGAACAAGGTCTTTTTCATAATGGTCCCTGGTTAGTTTTATAATTCAATGTAACTAGAATAATTCATTTTTTAATCAGTAAATGCGCTTCAATCAACTTCTACATTTCAGATTTTATAAATTTCTATTGGAATAATCATTGACCTCTCTTCCAGTCAAGATCTGCGTTTTAGATTTATTCAATGAATGGGTCACCACCTCAGATATTACATTTTTTCGTGTTTTTAAAATACCCCTGTTTTTATACTAGAACAAGTATAAAAACAGGGTCTCTATTTTATACTAGAACGTGTATAATGTGACAGGAGTCTTGGGGTGAAGAGTTATGTTGAATTTATACTAGAACGTGTATAAAATAGGACCCCCTTATTTATACTAGAACGTGTATAAAAAAAGCCCTTTTTGAAAACTTCAAAAAACAAGTATGCTTCCCCTCCAAAACTCACTCACCCCAAATACAAACCTAAAGCACAGTTTCTCCAAAAGTACTTCTCCTCTATATCAACTCCTCCGCTCCAAACCAACCCCAAAAGTACTTCACTAAGAAAACAAAACCCCCGCTCCAAACACCTACAGGATTGACTTTCAGCATTGCTAAACTCTTTTTACTATCAAAAAGTTCTAGTGTATTTACTTGTAGCTGCATGCCATAAATATTAGTTTAGAAGCTGAATCAATGATCATTATGGATTTGGTTGAATTTGTAAAATATAAGCGTCGATATTACGGTCATAAGCAACAGGATTTGGCAGATATGTCTGGTGTGGGTTTACACTTTATCAGAAATATGGAACAAGGGAAAAAGTCATTGCAATTGGACAAAGTGAATCAGGTCTTAGCTGTCTATAAAGCAGAAATGGCTCCCATTGCCATTCACTTGAATCAAGGGAGAACTACCAAAGGGCTACCCAAGAAGTTCAAAGACCTGCATCGGTGGTAGAGGATTCAAGTTTGAAGTAGGATTGAATTGTTGTATCTGATTGGTAAGAAAGAAGAGAAGTATTTTATTAGTAACTTGTCTTTCTTCACCAAGACTAGTACAATGAGAAAAAACGCTTTGGCCGCGCTTTGCATTTTTGGCATTTGTTGCGCCGCCGCCGCTCAAGAAAATCAGGCCCTTGATTTGGGCAAGAATCCTTTTAATAATCTCCGCTTTCGCTTTCTGGGTCCCGATGGAAATCGCGCTTGCGCAGTAGTGGGCGAACCGGGGAACCCCAATGTCTCTTATGTGGGTGCCGCATCGGGCGGGATCTTTAAAACCAGCAATGCTGGCGTGAGTTGGCAGCCTGTCTTTGACGATATGGACAATTCCGCCATTGGGGCCATGGCCATTTCGGAGTCCAATCCTAAACAGGTTTGGGCGGGTACGGGTGAGACCTTTATTATTAGACCGGCGCATCCCAATGGGAATGGCATTTATAAATCCACCGACGCGGGTAAGACCTGGAAAAATATGGGTCTCAAAAATACCGTGCGGATTAGCAAGGTCTTGGTGAGCCCAACCGATAGTAATACCGTGTATGTAGCTGCACTTGGTCATACCAATGGGCCGCAACAGGAAAGAGGTGTTTATAAAACTACTGACGGCGGGATTACTTGGAACCGCGTTTTGTTTGTGGACGAGAACACGGGTTGCTCTGATATTTCTATCAACCCCAAAGACCCCAACAATTTAGTGGCTGCTATGTGGCAGGTGCAGATGAATACTTGGAACCTAAACAGTGGTGGCCCAGGTAGCGGTTTTTATAAAACCACCGATGGCGGCAAGAACTGGAAACAGATGACCAATGGTTTACCTGGTGGTCCAAACAAGATCATTGGTAAAACCAGTATTGATATTGCTGCTAGTAATCCTAATACTATTTATGCCTTGGTGGAAGCCAAAGCGCCTGGTTTGTATAAATCTACCGATGGCGGGGAGTCTTGGAAACTGATGTTGGAGAATCATTCTTTGGCGCAGCGCGGTCCTTATTATACCAGGGTGCGCGTTTCTTCTCAGGACGAGAACAAACTCTATACCATTAGTGTCACCATCATGGAATCCAAAGACGGTGGTAAAACCTTTAATGGCAATGGTAGTTATGCCCCAGGGGGCGATAACCATGAAATCTGGTTTGACCCCAAAGATGCCAATAGAATTATGGTGGCCCACGATGGTTGCATGAACATGACTTTCAATGGTGGTAAGAACTGGAAAAATGTAAACCTGCCCATTGCCCAAATGTATCACGTGGCTTTAGATGAGATGGTTCCTTATCATATTATGGGGAATAGACAGGATGGTTATTCTTATAGAACAGAAGCCATTAGCCGCACGGGTAGTATTCCTTTGAGTAGTTGGGAATCGGTGGGTGGTTGTGAAAGTGGCTTTGCGCAAGCAGATCCTTTTGACAATAAAATAATTTGGTCCGGTTGTTATGATGGTGGTTTGGATGTAACCGATACCCGCACGGGTCTATCGCACGATGTGCGCCCCTGGCCTCAAGCTGGTTATGGTGTGGCTCCTGCAGATATGAAGTATCGTTGGCATTGGAATTTTCCCATGACCCTATCTCGCCACCAGCGTGGTGCGGTTTATGTGGGTAGCCAATACGTTCACAAAACCACGGATGGTGGTCATACCTGGAAAGTCATTAGTCCGGATTTGACTACCAATACAAAATCGCACCAGCAAAGTTCTGGCGGGATTGTCTCTGATAACCTGATGACTTTTGACGGATGTACCTTATTTGCCATTGCTGAATCGCCTATTAAAAAAGGGATGATTTGGGTGGGTAGCAATGACGGTCAAGTGCAACTAACTACCAATGATGGCGCTTCTTGGACCAACCTCACGGCAAACCTGAACCTGCCAGCTTGGGGAACCATCAGCAATATTGATCCTTCTAATTTTGACGCGGGTACGGCTTATGTGACCGTGCACTATCAATTGCAGGGAGATTTTAAAGCTTACTTGTTTAAGACTGCTGACTACGGTAAACATTGGACCAATATTGGTCAGAAATTACCTGAGTCTAATAGTGGCTTTGTGCATTTTGTAAAAGAAGATCCGGCTCAGAAGGGTTTGATTTTTGTGGGTACAGACAACGCTTTATATGTAAGTCCTGATGACGGTGGTCAGTGGTTGCAACTCAAGAACAACCTGCCACCATCGCCCGTGTACCACTTGGCTATTCAGAAAAATTTCCGCGATTTGGCTGTTGCTACTTATGGCCGCGGCTTCTATATCTTGGATGATATTACCCCTATCCGTGAATGGAGCAAACGCTTGGCTACCAGCAAGACTAGCTTGTATCCGTTGCGTCCGGCTTATCGTTTTAATTTTAAAGGCGCCAATCATGATGGTGGCGGTT
>CAIZMD010000659.1 GCA_903933995.1 uncultured Bacteroidota bacterium | reverse complement strand
TTCTGAAGAAAAATAAGAAGAATGGGTATAACGGTGGTCTTAGAGCTGGTATTGACTCAAGGGCTAGAATCAACTTGGGAGGTGATATTAACCTTCGCCAAACAAAGACCAATATCTCATTAAGTGGTAACTACAACCAACGTAAATCTATTTCTGAAGGAATTGCAGATAGGAATAACTTACTTACTACGCCAAGTTTTATTCACCAAACAACCGATGGTATCAATGAAAGCCAATTTAATTTTTTCAGAGGTAGTTTAGATTATTTAGTAAGCAACAGAAGTACTTTCACTATTGGGGCTAATTATGTTGCTGGAAAATTTGATAGTGAACAAGAACAAAGAGTAGATAGCACTATTAAAGGTATATCTACTTCTTATAACCTAATCAATCAGTTTAGCACATCACAATTTAATAATTGGGGAACTCAGTTAAGTTATAAATACAATTTCCCTAAAAATGGTGAGAATATTTCTGCTGACTTTAATTTGAATAGCAGCAATAATGACAATGTCAATAATATCAATACACAAACTTATAATATTGATAATAGCATCAAAGGCGTTCCATTAAAACAAAAAACTATTGGCGGTGGTGATAGTAAGAACTATACCATGCAAGTGGATTATGAGAACGAAATCAACTTAGATTCTAAACTGGAGTTTGGAGCAAGAGGAGCCATTAGGGATTTCAAAAATAGTAGTGATCAATATAGATTTATTTTGAATGATTATATCTTGATACCTTCTATTAGTAACAAATACAAGTTTAATGACCAAGTTTATGCGGCCTATGGCAACTATGCTTTCAAGGTAAAAAAATGGAGCTATCAATTAGGTCTTCGTGTTGAAAGTTCTAATTATACAGGTACCTTATTAAAACAATCAGGTGCTGATTCTTCTAGCTTCTCTGTAAAGTATCCATTGAGTCTTTTCCCAAGCGCCTTTATAACCTACAAAGTAGATGACAAACAAGACTTACAATTGAACTATTCTAGAAGGGTAAACAGACCAAACTTCTTCCAATTAATGCCTTTCCCAGATTTTTCTGACCCACAGAATATCAATATTGGTAATGCCAACCTGAAACCAGAATTTACCAACAGTTTTGAGGTTTCTTACAACAACGCCTATAAGAAAGGAGCTAACTTCTTGGCAACCGCTTATTTCAAATACAGTACTAATTTGATTACACGCTATGTATACCGTGACAAGAACGGCCTTACCTTAAATGATAGCGCTTATTTCAATACCTATATTAATGCTGACAATAGTGTTACTTATGGTTTGGAACTGACAAACAAAATACCTGTAAATAAATGGTGGGACTTTACTGTGAGTTTCAACCTCTTTAGTTCTAAAATCAATGCTACCATCCCAGACCAAAGTTTAGATAATGAATTGGTGAGCTGGTTTGCTAAAACAAACAATACTTTCAAATTGGCAAAGGGACTTTCCTTACAATTGAGTGGTGATTATCAGGCAAAGACCATTCTACCTCCTGGAGGTGGTGGTAGTGGCGGTGGCCGTGGTGGAATGGGTGGCGGTATGATGTTTGGAGGTGGTCCACAGTCAACTGCTCAGGGCTACAATGAACCTAGATATGCAATTGACTTAGCTATTCGTAAAGAATGGACCTGGAAAAATGGTAAGTCTGGCTCTTTAAGCTTAAGTATGAACGATATATTCCGTACCCAGTTGTATAAGACTTATTCTGAAAGTATTTACTTTACTCAGTTAAGCTCCAGGAGAAGGGATCCTCAGATTCTGCGTCTGAACTTTAGCTATCGCTTTGGTAAGTTTGATACTTCTTTGTTCAAACGCAAAAACACCAAGTCCGATATGGGCGGCGGCGGAATGGACATGATGCAACAATAAGAGTTGATTCAACAGATGAATAGATGTCAAAAGGGCCGCTTTATTAGAGCGGCCCTTTTTTATATACATAAAGAAATAGAATTAACGCTTAACTATTCTTCCCCGTTAGCATGGGCACAAAAGAAAACGCTTCAAAGGATTCTTCTTGAATAGTGCCATCGGCCATTTTGGTTAATCGCAACATTCTTTGTTCCGTTCCTTCATCTAATGGGATGACCATTGAACCACCTGTTTTTAATTGAGCAAGTAATTTTGGAGGAATAAAAGGGGCCGCTGCAGTAATTAAAATCTTGTCAAACGGAGCATAGGTAGGCAAGCCTTCAAAACCATCGCCATAAAAGAATTTGGCACTAAAATATTTGGCCCGCACATAGAATTTGCTTTTTTCATCAAAGAGCTGTTTCTGTCTTTCAATGCTAAACACCCTTGCACCCATTTCTGCTAAGACCGCAGACTGGTACATGCTTCCGGTTCCAATTTCCAAAACTTTCTCCATCTTTTTTACTTGGAGCAATTGGGATTGATAGGCCACGGTATAAGGATGAGAAATGGTTTGATCCGCACCAATATCAAATGCCCTATTCTCATAAGCTATTTTGTCAAATGCGGAGTCTAGAAAAAAATGCCTGGGTATGGCATTCATAGCATCTAAGACATTATTATCCGTAATGCCCTTAGAACGCAACAAATCAACCAACTGTTTTCTCAAGCCCTTGTGTTGGTAAGAATCAACATACTCTCTTTTCATAAGCAAAACGAATATAACACATCCCTTGCGTAGAAGGATTTGATTTGGGGATATGTGAAAAGAAAACTCCTGTGAAAAATTTCTTCACAGGAGTTCATTTCTATTTAATTAACCACTAACTCAATTGCATGTCTGCAATGATTCTGGCAATTTTGGCTTCTAGTTGGGCAAATGTGCTATCAAATGCCGCTTTGTTGGATAGGCTGGTCTTCACACTAAAATAAAACTTGATTTTAGGTTCAGTTCCAGATGGCCTTGCAGAAATCTTACTTCCGTCTTCGGTAATAAACTGCAATACATTGCTTTTGGGCAAGTGAATTGGCCAAGTTTCACCAGTGGCTGGATTGGAACCTTGTTGCAATTCATAATCCAAGAGTTGAACCACTTTTGAACCATCAATGGTAGCTGGAGGATTATTCCTATAGCCATTCATCATATCAGCAATTTCTTTTTGTCCATTCATGCCCTTCTTAGTAATACTGATCAGGGTTTCATAATAGAATCCATATTGCTGATAGAGTTCAATCATTTTGTCAAACAAGGTCAAACCTTGGTCCTTGGCATAGGCGGCCATTTCACACATCAGGGCAACCGCACTAATGGCGTCTTTGTCACGAACTTGGTCACCAATCATCAAACCAAAACTCTCTTCACCACCTATAATATAATTCTCCTGTCCTGCTTTTGCTTTGATTAATTCAGCAATCCATTTAAATCCAGTAAGTACGTTATAACAAGCTACACCATAACCAGCTGCTAGGTCATTGATCATTTGGGTTGTCACAATAGTTGTAATCACCATATCATTTGGCTGCGCAATCCCTTTGGCCTTGCGGGCTTCCATCATGTAATTGCAAGCCAATACCGCAGTTTGGTTACCATTCATGAGT
>CAIZMD010000658.1 GCA_903933995.1 uncultured Bacteroidota bacterium | reverse complement strand
CGACAGTTTGTGGCACTGTAGGTCGTGGGTTCGAGACCCATCGTTCTCCCAAAAACCCTATAAGGTTGTACTTATAGGGTTTTATATTATAAGACATGTCTATAGCAATTTTATCTATCCCTATTATTTCGGCTTTTATTGGTTGGTTCACCAACTGGATTGCCATTAAGATGTTATTTCATCCTAAGGAACCTAAATACATACTGGGTATTAAGTTTCATGGCATCTTCCCCAAACGTCAAAAACAATTTGCTGAAAAACTGGGCAAATTGGTAGCTGAAGAGCTACTTAGCTTTGAGGATATTGAGAAAAAACTGTCCAATCCTAAGAATATTGAACTGATGATGCCCTTTGTAGAAGGTCATATTGACCAATTCTTAAGGGTAAGACTTGCCCAAGAAATGCCAATGATCAGTATGTTTATTGGGGACAAGACCATAAATCAGTTAAAATCTGTGTTTTTAAAAGAGTTAGAAACCCTTTTCCCCGAATTGATGGCCAATTATATGGGCAAACTACAGTCTGAATTAGACCTGGAAAAAATTGTAGTAGACAAAGTAAGTGGGTTCTCTTCCGATAAATTAGAAGCCATTCTTCAGGGAATTATGAGCAAAGAGTTCCGTTTTGTTGAAATTATAGGGGCCGTTTTGGGATTTGTCATTGGTCTTTTACAGGTTTTTATCAGTCTTTTTGCCTAGTCACCGATAAATAACGGGCTTCAGCCTATTGTTTCAAAACTTTATCCATTCAAAATTGTCATATTACCGCTCGTGTAATGAAAGGCATATAGCCATCCTTCTGAGCGACCTTTACACTGTTCAAATCACATTAAATCCAAACATGAGAAAATTATTCACCCTAATCGTATTATTAATTTCCTATCAATTTGTACAAGCCCAGTTCCCCATGGGGGGTGGCGCTGGCCGTGGTGCCGGTGGCGGACAAAGCATGAATGTAGGCCATTTTTACGGTAAGATAGTAGACAGCAAGACCAATAAAGCAGTAGAAGGCGTTACTGTGCAATTGACTGGTAATAAGTTTGATACCGTTACCAAAAAAATGAAAGAAGCCATTTTATCTACTCAAATTACCCGTGCAAATGGAGAATTTAGTATTGAAAACCTATCTGTGATGGGTAGTTTCAAATTGAAATTATCTTCTTTAGGTTATACTAGCATTGAAAAAACAATCAGTTTTGGTTTAAAAATGCCAACTGGTGCCCCTACTGCTGCTTCCATGCAACAAATGCTGGGACAAGCAGACAAAGACTTGGGTAATATTAAAATTGAAGCAGACGCAACCAATTTGGGTAATGTTACGGTTACTTCTACCGCCAAACCCCAATTTGAAATGGGTATTGACCGTAAAATATTTAACGTTGATAAGAACCTGATGGCAGCTGGTCAAACAGCTACTGAAATCATGAAAAATATTCCTTCACTGAATGTGGATATTGACGGTAATGTAACCTTGCGTAATGCAAGCCCAACCATTTTTATAGATAACCGCCCTACTACCCTAACATTAGATCAAATTCCTGCCGATATTATTGATAAGGTAGAATTGATTACCAACCCTTCTGCCAAATACGATGCATCTGGCGGTAATGCTGGTATCATCAACATTGTTCTGAAGAAAAATAAGAAGAATGGGTATAACGGTGGTCTTAGAGCTGGTATTGACTCAAGGGCTAGAATCAACTTGGGTGGAGATATTAACCTTCGCCAAACCAAGACCAATATCTCATTAAGTGGTAACTACAACCAACGTAAATCTATTTCTGAAGGAATTGCAGATAGGAATAATTTACTTACTACGCCAAGTTATATTCACCAAACAACCGATGGTATTAATGAAAGCCAGTTTAATTTTTTCAGAGGCAGTTTAGATTATTTAGTAAGCAACAGAAGCACTTTCACTATTGGGGCTAATTATGTTGCTGGAAAATTTGATAGCGAACAAGAACAAAGAGTAGATAGCACTATTAAAGGAATATCTACTTCTTATAACCTAATCAATCAGTTTAGCACATCACAATTTAATAATTGGG
>CAIZMD010000657.1 GCA_903933995.1 uncultured Bacteroidota bacterium | reverse complement strand
CTTGAAAGAGAAGCAAGGATGAAAGTGATGAAGATCATGGACAAAAAATATGATCGCATCAAGGGTACATTTAATGAAGACCAACGTTTTAATGCCTTCTTAAATACCATCACCAATTTAATGGATCCGCATACGGATTATTTTCCACCCATTGAGAAAAGGGCTTTTGACGAAGAAATGAGTAGAAGGTTCTATGGTATTGGAGCCCAATTGCGTGAAGACGATGCAGGTATCAAGATTGCCAGTGTTCAAACAGGTGGTGCTGCCTGGAAAACAGGTGAAGTAGCAGCCAATGATGTTATTGTAAAAGTAGCCCAAGGCAAAGAAGAACCCGTAGACGTAACAGGTTTTGCAACGGAAGACGCTGTAAAATTAATCAGGGGAAATAAGGGCACTGAAGTGCGATTGACACTAAAGAAATTAGACGGTAGTATCAAGATAGTATCTATTATTCGCGAAGAAGTGTCACTAGACGAGGCATTAGTACGTGGAGCTGTAATACAGAATGGTGCTGATAAGATTGGATACATTTATTTGCCAGAATTCTATGCCGATTTTGAAAGAGAAGATGGCAACCGTTGTTCTGAAGATGTGGCCAAAGAAGTGGAAAAATTAAAGGCAGAAAATGTAAAAGGAATTGTCTTGGATATTCGCAATAATGGCGGTGGTTCCTTATATGAAGTGGTACAGATGGTGGGTCTATTTATCAACCAAGGCCCTGTGGTTCAAGTAAGAGACAAAGAAGGAAAGTCAAGTGCTTTAAATGACAAAAATGCTGGTGCAATCTATGATGGTCCACTAGCAGTGATGGTGAATGAACTAAGTGCATCTGCTAGCGAAATTTTTGCAGCAGCCATTCAAGATTATAAGCGCGGAATTATTATAGGTAGTAGCTCTACCTATGGAAAAGGCACGGTTCAAAAAACTGTTCCATTTGGTAAACCTATTGACTTTAGCAGTGGTAGAACCGAATATGGCGCTGTAAAATTGACCTTCCAGAAATACTATCGAATCAATGGTGGTTCCGTACAATTAAAAGGGGTTACACCCGATGTGGTTTTGCCTGATGCATATGAGTTTTACAAGATTCGTGAAAAAGACAATCCTGCTTCCTTGCCTTGGGATGAAATTACCAAAGTGCCTTATAATACTTGGAACAATGCCGATTTAAGTGCTGTAGTTAAAAACGAAAATGATAAGATTGCTCAGAACAAATCTTTGAATCTCTTGCGTGATAATCTTTCTTGGTTGAGTAAGAATGCTGAAATGCCGGTAAATCTGAATATGCAGAAATACAAAGACATGCAAAAGCAAATTAAAGCAACCGTTAGTCAAAATAATTCCTTGCTGAAGATCAAGGAAGAAATGGCTGTGGAAGCTATGAAAGTAGACCATGATAAGTTTTACAATAATCCCGATAAAGTAAAGGGAGAAAGGTATCAAGCATGGTTGAAGTCAATTAAAACGGATATGTATGTAGACGAGACGGTGAAGATGGTTAGTAGCCTGATTCATCCTCAAACAGCAACTGTTTTGAAATAAATGTACTAGTACTAACGATTGATGGCAGATGGAGAATGATAAGCAATGGTATGCTTTGTACACCAAACCTAGGTGGGAAAAGAAAATTGATTCCGTACTCATTAAAAGAGGAATTGAATCTTGGTGTCCTTTGAATAGAATTGAAAGACAGTGGAGCGATAGAAAGAAAGTAATAGAAGAACCTTTATTTAAATCTTACATTTTTGTTCGCATCAACCTGATAGACAAAGTAAAGGTCTTAAGTGTAGACGGGATTCTCAATTTTGTCCACTATATAGGTAAGCCTGCAGTTATTAGAGATGAAGAGATCAATATGATCAAACATTATCTTTCTGAAAAAGAAGCCATAGATTCTTTAATTGCAAAAGAAGGCTTTGAAGAGTCTACCAAAGTTTGTGTCAAACACGGTGTGTTCATGGGAAAAGAAGGCACGGTTTTAAAGAATGCCAAAAAGAAAGTTTTTGTCAAACTAGAAAGCTTGGGTCAGGTAATGGTAGTGGAATTTCCTGCAGAGTATCTGGAGCCTATGTATTAATTATTGGATGGTCCAGTCTACAACTTGGTTGGCCCATTCTGCTCTATAAGGCGTTATAATCCGTAAATAATTGTCTGTATAACCTTCCATCATCCCGTTTTTCTCAAACTTCTCAAACAAGACTTTTCTATTGCTTTTGTAATGCTGCTCTGTAAAATATTGTAGTTTTTGATAAGAGAGGTTACGTAATACCTTATTGCGTTCATTACGTATATGAATAGGAACTACAGGTTCTATTTCTAAGGCCTTGGTATGGTCCCTTTCTGAGTATGTAAATACGTGTAAATAGGAAACATCTAGTTCGTGTAAGAAATCAAAGGTTTCCTGAAAATGGGCATTGGTTTCTCCTGGAAAACCCACAATTACATCAACCCCAATGGCACAATGGGGCATGCGTTCCTTGATTCTTTCAACACGTTCTTGATACAAATCTCTTTTATACCTTCTACGCATGAGTTTCAAAATCTCATTGCTACCACTTTGTAAGGGTATATGAAAATGGGGCATGAATTTCTTGCTTTCAGCAACCCAGTCAATGATGCTATTGGTAAGCAGATTGGGCTCTATGGAAGAGATTCTATATCGTTCAATTCCATCCACTTCATCCAGTGCACGAATTAGGGTTTCAAAGTTCTCATCATATTTTAAATCGCCGTTAGGCCCCTTGCCAAAATCTCCCAGATTCACACCAGTAAGTACAATTTCTTTTACGCCATCCGCTGCCAGTTGCTGGGCATTGCGCATTACATTGGCCACATTATCGCTTCGGCTTTTACCCCTTGCCATGGGAATGGTGCAAAAAGAACAATTGTAGTCACATCCATCCTGTACTTTCAAAAAGGAACGGGTGCGGTCATTCATGGAAAAAGAAGCATTGAATCCAGTAACTTCTTCAATATCGCAGGAGCAAACCTTTCCAGAATCTCCCTTGGTCAATTGACTAATATGTTCAATGATATTAAATTTTTCTCCAGCGCCAAGTACTAGGTCCACACCAGGAATGCTGGCAATTTCGTGTGGTTTTAACTGGGCATAACAACCCGTGATCACCACAAAGCTTTCAGGAGATTTACGTTGAATCCTGCGCACCAATTGGCGACATTCTTTGTCTGCATTGTCTGTAACTGAGCAGGTATTGATCACATACACATCGGCCAGGTCTTCAAAAAAGTCCCTTTTCTCAAAACCGCCATTTTCCATTAATCTAGAAAGGGTGGAGGTCTCGGAGAAATTCAATTTGCACCCAAGGGTGTGAAAGGCCACCGAACGCTTCTTTTCCATAGAGGCGCAAAGATAACAAGCCAAAGTCAAAATGCTGTAAATTGGCCCTTCCAAAGATGTTTAAACATGAATTTTAAAAAAGCAGCACCCTATATTGGCTTGATTTTTTTAGCCATCTTGTCTTTTGG
>CAIZMD010000656.1 GCA_903933995.1 uncultured Bacteroidota bacterium | reverse complement strand
GCATGGTATTATCCAGAAACAAACAACCTGTTTTAATTGGGTTTAACCATCCTGACTATATTATTACACCCAAGAGTTTTGGAAAATTATTAGAAGCTGCTTTGTCTGTTTTGCTTGATAACAACAATGAAACAGAAATTCTACAAATGACTTCTGTACCTGCAATTGTGAATGATAATTTTATACAACCCTATCTTAAAAATCAACTTAAACTGAATTTTAGCACACAAAAAGGAATTATCCAATATTTATGGAAGAATGAAATACAATACTTGAGGTACCAAGATCCTTTGTATGAAAACATTGTACTAAGAGGTAAAAAACTCACCCCCATCCCAAATAGCTTATTAGTTCAAATAAATGCAGACAATATATGGGAGCCCCTATTTTTGAAGGAAGAAAGCAGGGATATTTTAGCTGATAAAAACTATTTACTACAATGTGTAGCCAATGTAGAACGTGACCCATATGGAAAAGGCATTCCTTTTAATAAAAAAACAGGACTGCCCTTTAATTTCTTGAGCGGCATTTCTCATGTGCTAATGCTTGAAAAGGACACTATTGCACAGTTTAAAATCAAGAGCAATCTATTGGATGGTAAAAAAAAGAAATTCTTGCATCAATTGTATAATGCCACAGACAGCAGCTTAGTTACTATTGAAAAAGTTGCTAGAGAAAGTATTCAACATTATGATTTTGAAATAGAAGGAACCATTAAGGGCATTGTGTTCAAAATCTCTTTTTCTGGCTTGAGGGGCGCATCAGAATCTATTCGAGAAATTTATATAAAGGAAAAATTGGTGGCGGTAGTTGAAGGAAAAGACACACCAGAACTACTTGTGGTAATAGACAAGGATCTGGATGCCATTACCCTCAATCAATTATTGCTTTTATCTTTTAGCAATCTGTTTTAAGGAATCAAAACAATAGTTGGCAGCTTTAAAATGAAATAGGCATAGTTATTGTTATATGATTCTGCATCCAAAATTATTACATGAAACAAATTGCACTGCTCCCACTCAGTCTCATGATTTGCTTGCAAATTCAAGCGCAATCTAGTTTGGCATTAAAAAGCATTCGCTATCATAATAATTCAAGTAAGACTTTGAATTATTTGGAATTACCCCAAACCAAAGCATCTTTAAATAAGACATTGGATTCTTTGAGTAAACAATATTGGCAAATGCCAAGCCGACTCTCAAATGAATTAATTATTCAAAAAACAAATGCTCCTCAAAATCCAACTATTAGTCAGATAGCATTGATTAATCCTAAACTTGGGAATGCCAATAAAAATCTAATAACAATAGATTCTTCTCATCAAGAAAAGAACTCAATTCCCAACTATTTTCTTAGTCTTGAAATTGTTGAGATACCAATGAGTAGTTTGAATAAATTAATTGGTATAGACAGCAGTTTTAGAAAGCGTTTTTTGAGTGGCCCTAAAATTGGATTATTTCAAATAGTAGCTAGTATTCAATCAAGCCATGGAGAAACTGTTTTCAAAAAAGCTGTCTCCATACTTATGTTTAGAAATAAAAGAGTTAAGTCATTTGGTTTTGCTCATCCAGATTATGGTATTTCTCCAAAAAACTTTGAAAACCTATTAGCAAAGGGTCTATCAATTGTACTAGACCATTCCAATACTATTGGATTACTTGAAATAGAATATGACCAGGTGAACATGAATGATAATTTTATCCAACCCTTTGTTCAAAATCAGCCAAAGATTTTTATTGCATCAGAAAAAAATAATTTGCAATACCTATGGAAAGACCAAATGCAGTATTTGCAATATGAAGAACCAGGATATGAAGAGATTTATTTGACAAAGGAAGATAAAGATTCCTTACCCAAAACCTTGCTAAAAGAAATTAGGGCTGTAGATATGCGATATCCCTTTTTTATGATAGAAGAAGGTAGGGATATTTTCCATGATAAGAACTATGCTTTAAAAACCACTGTTTATGCCATGCGTAATTCGGCTGATGAACCTAGGCGATTTACTTATAATGTAAGAACAGGATTACCCTTGGTTTTTGTAAATGGGAAAACACATGTCTTTTTAAATGACAAAGACACACTTGCCAAATTTAGTATTCGTACTGACAAAAAAGATTCCAAAAAGCAGCAATTTCTGCACCAGATTGTTGAAACATACAATGGCAGTAGTATCACCATGGAAACTAAGCCAAGAACAAGAACTCAAGAATATGCATATGTAATAGAAGGAACATTTAAAGGAATGCCCTTAAAAATTAATTGCAGTGGTATGCGGGGGATGCAATCAACTATTCGAGAAATCTATTTAAATAACAAAATTACAGCCATTGTTCAGGGTAGTACTGCACCAGAAATCATGGTGGTTATAGACAAGAATATAGATGTGCTACAATTGAACCAGTTATTGCTGTTGTCATTCAGCAGACTTTTCTAAACAATAGATTTTAATTGCCTTAAAAAAATCTCACATTCTATTTATCCATTTGCTAAAATGGATTGGTCTTAGTGTGTTACAACTAAGACCAATCCAATGCAACTTATTCCGCTTGTGCGGTTTTATTGGGCCCCAACATTAAGAGGTCTGAAGCCACCACTTCTGTAATATAGTGTTTGACTCCTTGTTTGTCTGTGTAATTGCGGTTGACCAGTTTTCCTTCAATGGCTACTTCCTTCCCTTTAACCAGGTACTTTTCTACAATTTCTGCCAATTTACCCCAGGCTACTACTTGGTGCCATTGGGTTTCCGTTACTTTTTCTCCCTGTGCATTCTGGTAACTCTCATTGGTTGCCACAGAAAACTGGGCCAGCTTCTTTCCTGTCTCTGTTGTTTTTACTTCTGGTGCTTGACCAAGATTTCCGATCAATTGCACTTTGTTTTTCATTGCGTACATCGCCTTTCATTTTTTTGTTTTAAATCCCGGTTTCCCGGGGATGACAGAACAAATATGAAAAGACCCAAAGCGCTTAGTCGGTATTTAAACGTTTGTATGCAACTGTAAATGTTTGCAAACGGATAAGGAAAGCGCTCAAGTAGCTAATGCTTC
>CAIZMD010000655.1 GCA_903933995.1 uncultured Bacteroidota bacterium | reverse complement strand
CAGTTTAGTGGCTTATTTGCAATAGTATTTACTGCAATTTTCCTGGAGCACGTCTATTTTTTCCAGGATTTTTGGTGAGTTCATCACCCAAGTCTTCACGGGCTTCAGCAGCAATTTTGTTGAGTTCAGCAAGAACATCAGGAAGGCTTTTACTCAAATCATATCGCTCACCGGGGTCCCTGCGCAAATCAAATAAACCTCCTTCAATAGCAAAACTTTCATTGGCTTTTCCTGGAACGCCATCCTTGCCTGGTTCATATCCTTCATAGGTTCTACCAGCATGAGGGAAAACCAATTTGTATTGCTCGTTTCTAACGGCTTCTAAATTGTTGGCACGATAGTAATAGAGAAAACTTTTTCTAGGCTGCGCAGTAGCATCGCCTTTCAGCAATGGCAAAATATTGACCCCATCAATTTTATTTTTGGGTAATTCTGATTTTGTAATAGCAGCAATAGTTGGTAAAAGATCAATGGTAGATGCTAATTGGTTCATTACTGCAGCAGTTGGAATCACACCCTTCCATACCATCAAACAAGGTACGCGTTGGCCACCTTCCCAAGAAGTACCTTTTCCCTCACGCAAGCCACCAGCACTTCCAGCGTGATTGCCATAGTTTAACCATGGACCATTATCAGAAGTGACAATGAGCAAGGTATTCTCCTCCAATTTCAATGCTTTAAGGGTTTGTCTAATTTGTCCAATACTCCAATCCAATTCCATGATCACATCACCATACAAACCTTGTTTTGACTTACCCTTGAACTTGCTGGAAACCGCCATGGGTACATGTGGTAGTGGATGTGCTAAGTATACAAAAAAGGGTTTGTTCTTGTGCTCTTTAATAAATGCTACCGTGCTTTCTGTAAAAGCCGTAGTGAATTTGGTGCTATCAGGATTGGTTTCTATTGTTTTATCACCCTCAATTAAAGGAAGGGGTGGATAATAATTTTTGTTAAGGGGATGGTTGGGAACCATATCGTGTGAATAAGGAATCCCATAGAAATAATCAAAACCTTGATGCGTGGGTAAAAATGGCGTTAAATGACCTAAATGCCATTTTCCAAAAGCTGCTGTGGTATAACCGTTGGCTTTGAGCATTTCTGCCAAAGTGGTCTCATCTGGGTTAATCCCTGTTTTACTGGAATGGTTTAATGCACCACTAATGCCAACTCTATTGGGATAACATCCCGTCATTAATCCAGCTCTTGAAGCTGAACATACCGCTTGGGCTGAATAAAACTGACTAAAGAAAGTTCCCTCTTTTGCCAGTTGGTCCATCTGTGGGGTTTGATACCCAGTGGCACCTGTAATCCCCAAATCGCCATAACCCATATCATCAAAATTCACAATGACAATATTGGGTTTGGATGATTTTTGTGCATGAGTTACTGTCATCATCAGGGTGAAAGAACTCATGCACAAAATGGAAACATATTTGCTTATCTGCATAACAAGCTTTTATAGTTGTATGGCATCTAATTGCTTAGACTGATACAATTGATTGTATTCTTTGATAGATTGTTTTATACCTTGTAATTTTTCTTTTTCAGCAGCCCATTCTTTTTGAAGATCAGCCAGTCTTGCTTTTAGACCACTGGTAATTTTTGGATTGGGAGCATCGGCCACGCCTTTGATATTAAAAAACTCTGCATTGATTTTGCTTGGCCAGTTGATTACGTCTTGACCATTCTTAATCCTGCTTTCTACAATATTGGATTCCCACTCATCCATGGTTTTTACAAGGGTTTTGGCTTTACTTACAACAGTATCAGCTTGCTTATTGTCCTTGTAAACGGTTGCATGATGCTGTAACTGTTGTTTTACTTTTCTCAAGTCTATCACTGATTGGTGAATCTCACTAATAGATGTTGAGATAGTTTCTAAAATGCCTTGTTGCTCTTTCCAATCAGCTTCGCTTGCAGTAATACCTGGATTGGGTAATACTTTAAACTTTACTTCTTTCACGGTTTTATGATGCGTAAGTTTTGCCGTATAATTTCCCGGAGCCACTGCGTAGCCGCGATAGTCGCCGAAAATATATACCCCTTTTACATCAGGTGTAACGGTCTCAGTACGGAAGTCCCAAAGAAAACGATTATGCCCTTTTTCAGTAGATAATACTTCTTTGGGTGCTGGTCCTCCAGGATACTTACTATATGATTCATCTGCGTGATTGATGTATGTTCTCACAGTTTTTCCATTGGCATCTACAATGCTCAAACTAACCGTATCTTTTTCATCAATTTCTGGTAATACATAATCCAAGATCACACCTTCAGGTGCATTCTGACCCGCACTGTAATTGGATTCTGGCAAACCATTACCAGCACCATATTTATAACTGGCTTTTGGTTGAAAGATTTGCAAACTGGCTTCTTTTAGATTTGCAGCACTTTGTTGAATGGCAGATAAGTCATCAAGGATCCAGAAGGCACGTCCTGCAGTAGAAGCTACTAAATCATTGTCTCTAATCATTAAATCAGTTACTGGAACAATGGGTAGATTCAACTGAAACTGTTGCCAACTATTACCTGCGTCGTTAGACAAATAAAAAGCCCTTTCTGCACCTGCATAAAGTATGTTCTTATTTTGTTTATCTTCTCTAATTACTTTGATAAAGTCATCGGCTTGAACACCTTTTGTAATCTTGGTCCAAGTCTTGCCATAATCGGTTGTCTTATAAGTATAAGAGGCATAGTCATTCAATTTATATCGCGTAGCAGAGATATAAGCCGTGCCCTTGTCAAAAGCAGAAACCTCAATACTATTGATTTGTGATTCAGGTAAACCAGCTGGAGTAACATTGGTCCAAGTCTTACCTTCATCGCGGGTTAGTTGTACAAAACCACAATCACTACCTGTCCAAATTTCTCCTTTTGAAATGGGTGATTCTGCCACATAAAAAATGGTATTATAGTTTTCACCACCAGCTCCCTCATTGGTAAATGGCATACCACCTGGTCCTTGTTTGGATTTGTCATTGCGGGTTAAGTCTCCACTAATTAATTCCCAATTAATACCAGTATTGGTGGTTTTGAATAATACATTACCTGCATGATACACTGTGTTGGGATCATGTGCTGATACCACAATGGGTGCGTTCCAGTTGAATCTATATTTCATGTTCTTGGGATCAATGGCCAAGTTCATGGTTGGATAGGCTTGAATATTTTTGATCTCTCCATTCTTTCTGTCTAATAGTTCAATATAACCCTGATAGCAACCACCATAGACATTCAAGGGATTGTTTGGATCAAAAGCCAGAAACGCAGATTCGCAACCTGGGCCATAAGTCCAATCCCTTTCTGTGAGCGATCCCAAATTATTTCTACTTGCAATAATTACAGAGGAATTGTCTTGCTGACCACCATACACTTTATAAGGAAACACATTGTCTGTATTGACCCTATAGAACTGTGCGGTTGGTTGGTTCATGATGCTAGACCAAGAACGTGC
Organism: uncultured Bacteroidota bacterium; assembly: GCA_903933995.1. Classification (GTDB taxonomy): domain Bacteria; phylum Bacteroidota; class Bacteroidia; order Chitinophagales; family Chitinophagaceae; genus Sediminibacterium. The sequence continues at coordinate 2,349 of CAIZMD010000655.1, read as the reverse complement.
TTTGTCAAAACTAATTTCTGCACCGCCATCATCGGCCAAGCCAATAATATTATTAGCCGTTGGGTGAATCCAAAAATCATGGGTATCGCCATGGGCTACACGAACGGGTGCAAAGGTTTTGCCCCCATCAATAGAGCGCATCACGGGTGCATTCAATACATAAACCAAGTTTTCATTTACAGGATCAGCAAAGACCTTCATATAATACCAAGACCTAGCGCTGATGTCTTGGTTATTGGATAGTAGTGACCAGGTTTTACCCGCGTCATCGCTTCTATACAAACCAGATTTTGCTTTCTCAGTTTCTACAATGGCAAAGACCCTGTTACTATTGGCTCTTGAAACACTGATTCCAATTTTACCCATAGAAGCGGGTAGACCACCAGAGAGTTTGGTCCAGGTATTACCTTCATCAATTGATTTATAAATGGCTGAGCCCGGGCCTCCACTTGACACTGTCCAAGGAAAACGGCGATGCTCCCAAGCGGCAGCATAGAGCACTCTTGGGTTGTTCATATCCATTGTCAAAGATGCAATACCTGTGCTATCATTAATGTATAGTGTACGTTTCCAATTAAGCCCCCCATCTGTTGATTTGTAAACGCCTCTTTCATTGTTATTGCCATGCACGGTTCCTTGTGCAGCTACAAAAACCACATCAGGATTGTTGGGATGAATCACCACATCGGCAATATGCCTAGTTTTTTCCAAGCCCATATTTTTCCAAGTCTTTCCTGCATCGGTAGATTTGTAAACACCGTCTCCATAGCTGGTCATCACACCACGAACTGCGTGTTCGCCTGTACCCACATACACCACATTGGGGTCAGATTCTGAAACAGCAATATCTCCTATTGAACCCACTTTGAAAAATCCATCAGAGATATTTTTCCAAGAACCACCACCATCATCGGTCATCCAAACGCCACCACCAGTATAACCTGCATAAAAGCGTTGATCATTTTTCACTACGCCTGAAACGGCATTGGCTCTACCACCTCTAAAAGGTCCAATATTGCGCCATTTAAGACCGGCGTACATACTGTCTGGGCTTTTGCTAACTACTGGAGCTGGGGCTGCTGCTTCTTTTTTCTTTTGAGCAGCAAGGGTCAAGGACAGACCCATCAATCCTGCAAGGAGAAATAGTTTCATATAAAAAATTGAGGGATTAAGATACTACATACGGATGATGTTGCCATCTTCCATTTCAATGATTCGCTTGGTCTTGGCAGCAAATTCATTGTCATGTGTCACAATCAATAGAGATTGGTTGTACACGGCAGCCAATTCTTGGAAAATGTTGAACACAATTTCAGAATTCTTTTTGTCCAAATTACCCGTTGGTTCGTCACCCATGATAATCAGTGGGTCATTGATCAAAGCACGGGCAATAGCTACCCTTTGTTTTTGACCTCCGGATAATTGATTGGGATTTTTAAGGGCCTCATTGTCAATGCCAAGGATTTTTAGTTTTTCCATGGCTCTATGCTCCACTTCCTTGTCTGAATACTTGCCCAATTTAAGACCGGGGAGCATCACATTTTTTAAAACCGAAAACTCATTGAGCAGGTAGTGAAACTGAAATACAAATCCAATTTTCTCATTGCGCACTTTGGCCAGTTCTGCTTCCTTTCTATTGCGCATGGCCATACCATCTATAAATAATTCCCCTTCATAATCCGTATCCATGGTGCTGAGGATATAGAGCAGGGTAGACTTACCACAACCAGACTTGCCAATTACAGAAACAAAATCAGACCTGTTGATACTAAAGCTTATTTCTTTCAAGACCTGCACCGTGAGTGGGTCATGAAAGTATTTGGTAATCTTTTTAGCTTCTAGTATAATATCGCTCATATTATTTTCCTCTGATAATGACTACAGGATCAATCTTGCTTGCTTTGCGCGATGGGAAATAGCCTGCCATATAAGTTGTTACTAATGAGAAAATGCCCCCAATCATATAAAATTGTGGGTTATAATTTATGGGATATGTTTTTACTGTTGGTAAGGAAGCGGTATTAAATGGAATCTGGTCAATCAAAGCAGATAATCCAAATCCAAATAAGAGTCCCAATGCCCCACCAAAAATACCAATGCTTAACGCGATGGTAATAAAGATCTTGTTCACGTCTGAACCAGAAAACCCGGTGGCTTTGAGTATGGCAATAGAATCCATTTTTTCATAGATCATCATGTTCAAGATATTGTAAATCCCAAACCCTGCTACAATTAATAAGGTTACACCTACAGCATAAGAGATGAGGGTTCTCACGGAACTACCTGTTTCAAATTGTGAATTGGCTGTTTGAATGTCTATGGCTTCAATATTAAATTTGTCATGGTATT
>CAIZMD010000654.1 GCA_903933995.1 uncultured Bacteroidota bacterium | reverse complement strand
CTATAAGCATCCATGAGTTTTTTCTGTACTTCCATAGCAACCGGTGCATAGGAATGGAATTGCATGCTAAATCTTGCCCTTCCCTGTGTCAAACTTCTCAAAGAAGAAGAATACTGGTGCAATTGTGCCAGTGGTACTTTAGCGGTTATCTTTTGAAAATGTCCTTCAGCTTCCATGCCTTCTACTATGGCCATCCTGGTTTGTAAATCGCCCATAACGGCACCTACCTGATCATCGGGACAAGAAATAAACACTTGATAAATGGGCTCTAATAATTGGGGATCTGCGTCTTTGAACGCTGCTCTAAAAGCTTGTAAACCCGCAATCTTAAAAGAGATATCATTGCTATCTACCGGGTGCATTTTTCCATCATACACACTTACCCGCACGTCTCTTACATAGGAACCCGTGATGGGTCCGTTATGCATTTTTTCCATGACCCCTTTTAGAATGGCAGGCAGAAATCTGGTGTCAATAGCACCTCCAACAATGCAGTTGAGATAAACCAATTTTCCACCCCAGTCCAAATTAATTTCATCTCTACCCCTTACGTGTAAACCGGGTGGATCAGGAATTCCTTCATACCAAGGTTCTACCAACATATACACTTCTCCAAACTGACCAGAACCACCAGATTGTTTTTTATGCCGGTAACTAGATTCGGCTTTTTTCCGAATGGTTTCTCTGTATGGAATTTTTGGTTTGTCAATACTAATCTCTAGTTTGTGAATATGGGCAATCTTCCATTGGATTACTTGTAAATGAAGCTCACCCTGACAGTGCAATAAGATCTGTTTTAATTCAGGCGAAACCTCAAAAAGTACCGTTGCGTCTTCACTCACCAATGTGTGCAGTACCTGAGATAGTTTTTCTTCTTCTCCTTTGTTCACAGTTGCAATGGCAACAGTTACATTGGGTTTTGGAAACTGAATAGGCGCTAATTCAATATTTGCACCCTTTTCATGCAGGGTATTGTTTACATGGGTAGAACGCAGTTTTAAAGTGGCCCCAATATCACCCGCTACCAATTCATTCACAGGAATTCTTTTGTGACCTTCCAATAACAGTAGTTGGTTGAATTGTTCGGTACCACCCGTGTTTTCGTTCACCAATTCCATACCCGATTTGATGGTTCCACTATACACTTTAAACAAACTCAATTCTCCAATATGTGGTTCAGTAATGGTTTTAAAAACAAAGATGCAAGCTGGTCCATTGGGATCACAGGGAAGCTCTTTGCCTGACAAGGTTTTTTGTGCTGGCATTTCTATAGCACTGGGGCAAACATTGTCTATAAAACTCATCATTCTACCAATGCCTATATTTTTTTCGGCCGATACACAGAACAAGGGAAATATATGGTGCAGGATCATGGAATGGTGTAAACCCAGTTTCATGTCATCCTCATCCAGTTCACCTTTATCAAAATATTTTTCCATCAAGCCCTCGTCATTGGCGGCAATGGTTTCTACCAATTCTTTGTGCAATTGCTCAGCTTTATCTTTTAAATGGGCAGGGATGGGCTCCTTACTAGGCTTGCCTCCTTCTGGACCATATTGATATAGGGTCATGTTTAACACGTCTACAATGGCATTAAAACCAGATCCGGTATCCACTGGAAACTGAACCACTACTACATTGGGTCCAAAATGTGCTTTGGCTTCTTGAACGGTTTTATCAAAATCAGCCTCTTCTTTGTCCAATTGGTTGACCACAAAAAGGGTGGGTGTCTTAAACTGATCTGTGTATTCCCAAATGATATCGGTTCCTACTTCTACCCCAACTGCAGCGTTGAGGATCATGACACCGGTATCGGCAACGCGCAAAGCACTGATTAACTCACCAGAGAAATCATTGTATCCTGGCGTGTCTATGATATTGATTTTATAGTTCTTCCAAACCGTATGCATCAGAGACGCAAAAACAGAACTTTGGCGTTCTGTTTCTAATTCGTGGTAATCACTGACCGTATTTTTTGCTAGAATGCTGCCGCATCTATTGATTAGACCGGCTTCAAATAACATGCTTTCGGCAATACTGGTTTTTCCGCTACCGGGGTGCCCCAGTAACGCTATATTTTTTACATGGTTAGAATCAAAATTGGCCATGACGCATTATTTTAGAATGAATTGATGGAATTCGGTTTTTAGGTTTTCAATAAAACCTAGTAGTGCATCTAACTTCTCTTTTAGATAATGGTGCGGAATTCGATGACCAAAATTGGGGTGTCTTTCAGCTTCTGTAACATGGTGTTTGATCTCATGTTTTAGGTCATGGATATTAATTAGCTGAATGTGAAACTGGTTGTGAAAGTGTTCAATACCTTCTAAAATTTTGTGTTCTGTTTTTCCGGGAGCAAATAAGTACAATTCGTTTTTTAGTTCATTAATCATTTGTTTGTATTTGGCCAAGGTTTGATGCCAAATTTTGCACTCTTCAATGAGTGCCAGGTGCTGTTCAGCGGTAATCATTGCAATCGATTTTAAGTGAAGAAAAATGCTGATTTTACTCAGGAATAATGGCAGAATAAATTTAAAAAAGGCATAATAAAATAACCATGACAATCGTCATGGTTATTCAAGGAAAATTCAAGTAATATTCAATAATGGAGCCTAAATGGTGGGTATCAGGTCTAGTCTCAGTGTTTGGATTTTTCTTCCGCTATATCCTTGCGGATTAATTGGTTCAAATTGATCTTAGTATTTTTCAAGATTAAAATAGTTGTTCCTTTTTCTCTAGCAAAAGGAGATTCAATTTTTCCAAATTTTACAACTGATTCAAAATTGTTTTCTTGATCAGCCATTTCTCTTTCTACGTCTTTTGCTTCCTTTACTTGTATCACGTGTTTGATACTATCCTTTAAGGGAAACCAATTCAAGTAATCAGCATCATAAGAAACTGCTTGCATGCCCTTGATCTTTGAATAATAATTGACAGCACCAGCTTGCCCATAATTATCACAATAAACCAGTGTGTGTTTGGGGTCATTCAAACTTACAACTGCACTATCAACTTTGGCAGCCATTTCTTTCCAACCCAACATGTCTGCAAAATCTTGGGGTATTTCATGGTCCTTACCATCTTCCCATCTGATCAATCCAAATTTTTTAAAATCGGCCTCCATGTTGCGCATCTGTTCGGGAGTTTCAATGGGAAATATGAGGTTGAACATGGGAATCATGATAGCAAAAGGAAAGATTAAGCAAAGGGGTTTTAAATAAATGCGCCAAGATTTTGATAAAACCTGTTCTAAATAGACAGCACCAAAAGCAATTAGCACAGGATACAGCCCAATGGCATAGTAGGCCTTGGCTTTGAAATAAATAAATAGACCAATGCTTAAACAAAATGCCCAAAGGAAAATACGAAATGGTTTAAAAGGATCATATCTAAAAAAGCCTACAAAAGCGGTGACTAACACAAAAACAGCAGCAAAGAAAAATAGGAATTGTTCTTTGATAAAATGTCCAGTTGTTACATTGACCAATTGTGTTCTTTTCAATTCCTGCATATGAGTGATTACCGGAAAATCATTGGCCCATTGCCAATAGAGATTTGGTGCAATGATGATTAGGGAAACTAAAATAGCTAAGTAGAAATGTTTATTTGTAAACAATTTCCTATGTTCTGTTATGGCCAATGCGGGTAATAAACCCAATAAAAGAAAAGCAATATTGTATTTGTTTAAAACCCCCAATCCAATGGAAATGGCCATGCCATATAACCAGCTGCTTTTTTTGGTTTGAATGTATTGGATGATAAAATAATAAACACAGGTCCAGATAAAGTATTCAAATGAATTGGGTTGAAAGAGAATATTAATCCGCAAAAATACAGACATTAAAATGGCCACTGCTCCCATTGAAAGCGCAAACCAACCGCCTTTCAAAGCTTCTATGATTTTCCAAACCACCAAAATGGTCAAAGCGCCAAACAATGCAGGAAAAAATTTGACCCAGAAAACACCGTTCCCCAATTGTAAAATGACCCAAGCAATCCAGGAACTAAGCGGGGGAACAGATTGATAACCCCAAGCCAGGTGTTTGGCTTGGTCTAAGTGTAAATATTCATCTCTATGCAAATCAAAAACTGGATGAATCAATTGAAACTCTAGGACCATCTTGACCAACAAAAAACCCAACAACAAAACCGTGGTTTTCTTCATAGAATGGAATTAGCTATTGGCGGCAGCTTCTAAATCAGCGATGACTAACTTGCGCATTTTTAATAGGGCTTCCATAACTTTTTGACCATTATTGGAATGGCTCATGAGTTTGCTCAGCGCAGTGGGTATAATTTGCCAAGACACCCCAAACCTGTCTTTAAGCCAACCACACATAGATTCTTGCCCACCATCAGCAATTAAGCTATTCCAATACTGGTCAATTTCTGCTTGGTTGGCGCATTCCACCACAAAGGAAAAAGCTTCGTTGAATTGAAAATAATGATCACCAGGTCCATCCATCAGAATCAAAGGATTGTTCATTACATGCATTTGACCAAACATGAGTTTGCCTGCTTGATCAGGATTTTCAGGTCCATATAATTCTGTGATATCAATTCCAGAAGAAGGGAAAATAGTATGATATAATTGCATGGCAGATTGTGCATTGCCAAATTGTGTATTGGAGAATAACATGGAAGGAAGCAATAAATTATTATCACTTAACATCAATTGCCAGGTTAAACCAAATTTGTCTTTGAGCCAACCATATCTTTCGCTCCAAGGATATTTGTCAATGGGCATCAGCGCAGAACCTCCTTCAATGAGTTGATTCCATGCGGCATCCAAATTGGCTTGGTTGTCAAAATTGGCAAAGACAGAAATGCTAGCATTTAATTGAAACATGGGCCCACCATTGAGACCCATAAAACGCTTGCCATTTAACACCCAATTGACCACCATGGGGCTTTCCTGAATAATATTGGAATCAGGAAAAATAGAGCAATAAAATTGGGCTGCTGCTTTGGCTTGACCATCAAACCAAAGACAGGGATAGGTTTTTTCTGACATAGGTGG
>CAIZMD010000653.1 GCA_903933995.1 uncultured Bacteroidota bacterium | reverse complement strand
TCTTCACTTAGGTATTTGACACAATAGGTAGTATCTAATCCACCTGAAAATCCTAGTACTACTTTTTTAGGAACACTCATGATATGAAAATTAAAAAGTAAAAAGTCAAAATTCAAAAAGGAAGTAGATGCTTTAAAGCATCTATACAGTTCCCGTATTAAAAATTAAAAAACTGTTGTAGAAATGATTTTGGTTTTAAACCTGCACCTCCGCCAATCCCCGAATCTTTTTTACGAAACAGGCTCAAAAGCTTACTCTGCTTTACTTTCATAAAACGCTCATAAAGCTTACTATTCTGTTTAAACTCTTGGGCAGTTTCTTCAGGTTGGTAATGATCTGCTGGATCATAGAGCATGGCAGTACACATACAGTTCTTTCTGTCTTTGCTCATTAAGATATCAAAATTGACACAGCTCTTGCAGCCAGCCCAGAATTCTTCATCGTCAGTGAGTTCACTATAGGTAACTGGTTCGTAACCCAGGTCTGAGTTAATTTTCATAACAGCAAGTCCCGTTGTAAGACCAAAGATTTTTGATTCAGGATACATGATCCTAGACAATTCAAAAATCTTTCTTTTGATGGTTTTTGCTACACCACTTTTTCTAAACTCGGGAGAAACTATTAAACCACTATTGGCCACAAATTTTCCGTGACCCCATGCTTCAATATAACAAAAGCCTACCCACTGACCTAGTCTGGTTACAGCTATTACGGCTTTTCCGTCTAGCATTTTTCCAGCAACATATTCAGGTGAGCGTTTGGCAATACCAGTACCCCTGGCCTTAGCCGATGACTCCATTTCGTCTGTAATGCGCTGTGCAAAATGTGTATCAAGGTGAGTGGCTACCCTGACAATGATTTCCTTGGTTTCCAACTGCAATAAAATTATGAGCTTGAACAGAATACACTTCTCGTGTAGATAATGTTATTGGGGATTTTCCACTGATAGGGGCAATTGCCAGCTGCTCGTCCTATCAGAAACCGCGTCGAGGTCGCGGTGTATTGATAGCAGCCGACGGCCTCACCGGTGTGGGTGTAAAGGATGCCGAAGAATTATGGTTGATCTGCTTCAATGAAGGACTTTTTGTTTTGAGGGTGTAAAAGTAGGGCAAATTGATAGAATGATGGCTAAAAATCTTGTGAAATTTAGCTTTGGCAACCTAACGCTTGTAAGTAAAAAAGGCCGCCCATGCCAATGGGACGGCCTTAGAAGGAACCCAAACAACAACTATTCTCCGCCGCCGCTTCTAAAATTGCGCATCTCACCAGGACCACGGTCTCCACCACGGAACATCTGATTCATTGGGTTATTACCCCTTTGCTGTTGGCCTGTTGCACCAAATCTGCGCAAGTTATAAGTGAAGCTTAGCATGATATATCTTTTCAAAACTTTTGTTTCAACGTCTGAAATACTGTTACCAGAAACGGTTCTACGAATACTGGTATTCTGATTCAACAGGTCAAATACATATAATTTGATTTCACCTTCTTTCTTCTTGAAAACTTGCTTAGCAATACTTGCGCTCCACAAAGGAATGGTTGTGTTATATCCAGCGCTTTGCCCACGGTTAATGATGTAGTCAAAATCAGTTGATAATACCCATCCACTCTTGGTATAATAGGTAGCGTCTGTAGTAAATGTTTGTGTAAAATAATCTGCGTTCTGTTGTGGTTGCAATGTATAACGTGCAAAATTGAAACTAGAATTTGAAGAGAAGTTCATGTCAAAATTATCCTTCAAATTAGTAGTCCATTTTACGGTACCACCTACCAAAGTATTCTTAGTATAGTTACTTACATTGTTAATTAAACCTTGACTTTGGTTATAAGAAACATTACCCGTGAAACTCATATTACTCTTTGGTTTCTTAATAGGGAATCCAAAATTGAAATAGCCAGAAAGACTATAGGTTCCTGGAAGGTTAACTGGTTGGCTTATCTGGGCTCCACCTGGTAAGATGGTAACTGAATTCTGAATATCATTAGCAATGGATGTTGCATTTACGGTAGCAAAGAAACTGCGTTGTGTAAAAACGTCAAAACTAGAATAGAGCATACGTACACTGTGCGTAAACTGTTGTTTCAATGCAGGATTACCCAACTGAATATTTAATGGGTTGCTGTTGTCTGCAACGGGTTGTAATTGTGTAGCACTGGGTTGTGCGGTTCTGCCTGAATAATTGACCCTAAGATTCTTTGTTTTAGTGAATTCCCAACGCAAATTAGCAGTGGGATACATGTTCACATAGTGCTGATTAATGGCCGAATCCTTGGTTAAATTATTGCTTTTTAAATCGCCAAACTGTACGCCTGATCCCACACTCAAATTTAATTTTTGTGTTTGAATCCGGTAGCTCAGAGTACCGCGATTAGAACTATAAGTATTCTGGAAAGTATTACTCAAATTGGGTACTACTAAATCATAATTGCCTGTGTTCTTATTAAATCCGTAAGTGTTTTTGCCATTGGTATTATCACTATAGGAATAAGTATAATTGAATTCAATTAACTGATTTTTTGCAATGGGTTCAGTATAAGCCAAAGTAGTGCTGAAATTTTTTCCATCACTATTGCTATTGCTAATTTGATTAATGGTATCTACCCTGTTTTGAGTATAGTACTGATTGATAGAACGGTTGGTACCAGTTCCATCATTGGTGCTTCCTCCAAGGTTAATGCCAATAGAATAAGTACGTCCTTTTTTAGCAAAGCGGTGACGGAAAGTGGCTTCTAATGCACCATTGTATCCATCGTTGATACTAGTGGTTCTAGAAACAGAATTATTCAAATTCAATTTACCCTTTGTAGCTGCAGACGTGGTATTGTTTTCATTGTCTGTATGCTGAAAACTAATATTGGGTCTAAGGATCATACTATTGCTAGAATCAAACTGGGTCTCAATATTAAAGTTGACACGGTTGTTTTGATTATGTCTAATACTGCTAGTTACATTATTACTAAAGTTGGAAGAATCAGGATTGCCACTAACTAGAGTTTCAGTAAAGCTTTTCTGATCAGTATAGGTTTTTTGGTCATTGAAAAAATAACTACCATATGCCTGTGTTTTCTTACCCCATACATCGCGATAGTTTAAACCAGCAGCCCAAGTATTGATAATGCCACTGCTTCCTGTGGTAGCTCCGGTAGTAAATCCTCCGCCACCACGGCCGCCGCCACCGCCAGTAAATCCTCCACCACCACCGCCAAAGATATTTTGCCCTGTGAAGTTTTGTTTGTTCACATTATTGCCCTGTGCAGTGATGGTAATTTGCCTATCACCATTATATCTGCTCAGATTAATATTATTGTCATAGACACCCTCGTCTCCAGTGCTACCACCACCAACGGTTGCTCTACCAAAATATCCTTTACGTTTGTCTTTACGGGTAGTAATATTGATGGTTCTAACCCTATTACCATCGTCAAAACCGGTAAACGCACTTTGGTCACTCAATCCATCATATACTTGAATCTTGTCAATGACATCGGGAGGAAGGTTCTTGGTGGCCAATTTGGGATCATCACCAAAAAAGCGTTTTCCGTCTACCAAAATCCTTTGAACTGCTTCGCCCTGAGATTTGATTCCACCATCCTTGTCTACTTCAATACCTGGTAATTTCTTTAACAAATCTTCTGCTACGGCATTGGGTTTGGTCTTGAAACTAGATGCATTAAATTCTACGGTGTCTTTTTTAATTTGGATAGGTGATTGTGTAACGGTCACATTCCCAAGGTCATTGGCCATTTGTCTGAGATAGATATTACCCAAATTGATCTCAGTATTGGTCTTACTGGGGCTGATTTTCTTGCTGTAGGGCTCATAACTCTGAAAACCTAC